>PAWP01000125.1 GCA_002714125.1 Gammaproteobacteria bacterium | reverse complement strand
TCGGTCCATGGCGGCCACAGCGGCAGTTTTTGCGGACACGCTGTTGACCCACTTGCCGCGGTGGTAGCCACCTACGCGGAGCAGGGCTTCGAATGGATATGTCTGACCGAGCACATGGCCCCACTCCGACATGCCATGATCCCGCCGGAAGAGCGTAAGGACGGCATGGACGTGGCCGCTGTTCAGAAACGATTTACCGCCTACTTCGCCGAGGCACGCCGACTGCAGAGCCAATGGCGGGGCCGGATGGAGATTCTGGTGGGCTTCGAGACCGAGGGGTATACCGGTTACGAGTCAGAAGTGGCGGAACTGATCAACCGGCATCAACCCGAGATGCTGGTGGGGTCCGTGCACCACATACATGATCTGCTGTTCGACAACAAAATCGAGGACTACCATCGCGCGGCCCAAATTTCTGGCGGCATAGAAGGGTTGTATTGTGACTACTTCGACAAACAACTAGAGCTCATCAACCGATTCGAGCCTGCGGTCGTAGGCCATTTCGACCTGATTCGAATCCATGACCCCGACTACCGTGAGCGCTGGAAGGTGCCCGCGGTGATGGATCGCGCAATGCGCAACCTCGATCGTATTGGTGAGCTTGGCCTAATCCTGGACCTGAATGTACGCGCCCTGAGCAAGGGTGCCGAGGAGCCCTACATCTCAGAACCGTTGATGGCCTATGCGATTGCCAATGGCATCGCCATGACCACCGGTGATGATTCACACGGCGTTGCGAGCATTGGCAAGGGCCTCGCAGCCGGTGTCGGCATTCTTGAAGCAAACGGCGGGTCCAGTAACTGGGTAAAACCGGAATGCAACCGGCACCGTAACTAAACCACCTGAGTCCAGCCATTTGACTATGCCTGTCCGTCACACCCTCCTGCTGCGTGCCCTAATTCTGCTCGGCCTTATCTTGTTCGGCGTATTTCTCACGGCGGATGCCGGCCTCTTAAGCCTTGCCCTTGAGAGCGACCGTAGCTACATCAGTTGGGTGATCCTCGGATGTTACGCCGTGTTATCCCTGCAATGGCTGTACCTGATATTGGAAATGTCGCGCGCCCACGCAGACCTCGAGGAAACGAGGGCCATGCTGCAGGGCGCCGCGCCCGGCGAACTGCACCTGATCGACGACGGCCTCCAGATCGGCGCGCAAGCAGTGCCATCCGGCTACTTTGCGGACGTTATCAGCGATCTGATACGACGCGGTAAGCTCGAGGGTGGCAGTCAGGTTCTGCTCGACGCGCTCGGCGAGCGGCTTGTCGCCCGGCACGCCTTTGGCCACTTTGCTGCGGACGGGCTGCTCAAACTCGGCCTTCTGGGCACGATCATTGGTTTCATCATGATGCTCATGCCGGTTGGTGAACTGCAGGACTTCGATCCCAACGTGCTGCAGCGAATGCTCGGTGAAATGAGCGGCGGCATGGCAGTTGCGCTTTTCACCACAATAGCAGGTCTGGTGACTAGTACTCTACTTGCGTTGCAGTACGAAGTACTCGGCAACGCCGCAGTCAGGTACGTCTCCGAGGTGGCGCGGGCGGTTGAAGTCAATGTGATACCAATGCTACGCGGTTCCACGTAGCGTGCAGAGCCGCTGGTACCAGCCAAGGCAAGGCAATGACGCGTTCACCGACCTGCTCTTTAACGCCCTACTGGGCTTTGCCTTCATGTTTGTGATCGCGTTCATGCTGATCGCAGATACCCAAAGCGAGGGCAACATTGAACACAAGGCGGAATTCCTGATCACAGTATCATGGCCGGATCACCACCCAGACGACGTTGACGTGCTAGTTGAGGATCCGGGTGGTCAGATCCTATGGTTCGACAACCGTGACACCGGCGTCATGCACCTGGATCGCGACGACCGCGGGCGCTATCAGGACCAGCTCGAGATCAATGGGCAACTGGTTTCGAACCCAATCAATCAGGAAACCGTATCGCTGCGGTCATGGGTGCCCGGCGAATACGTCATCAACCTGTTGCACTACAAAGCCAACTTTGGCGAGCCTCTGCCGGTGGGCGTCAAATTGGAGAAGCTAAATCCGAAAGTAACACTGCTCTACTATGGCGTGCACGAACTCAGTCGGACTGGCCATGAAGTCACCGCAACGCGGTTCACGCTCGACGCCGATGGCGACACCGTCGCCACCAGCGCGCTCGCTAAGTCTCTGCTCACGCTTGTTAACCGCAAGGGCAAATCCAGATGACCGTGCCCATTCTTGCGCTCGCGTTTGCACTCATAGCAGCGCTGGTTCTGAACGTCTGGCTCCGCACTAACTGGTCGATAGGCTTCAAGGTGTGGACGGTGGTGCTCACTTCCGCGCTGTACGTCGGCACTTACTACGGTCTGCGTGAAATGCAAGGCTGGCCAATACAGGATCCACTGCCTGAGCGCTTTAGGCTGGCCTGGGCCATGATCGAGGAACCTGACAAGGCGATCCAGCGCGAAGGCTGGATTTACGTCTGGCTCCGACCACTCGACCCGACCGGAGAACCCTACGGCAAACCGCGTGCGCACCAGCTGCCGTTCAACAACGACACCGCAAGTCAGGTGCAGGAGGCCATCGCAGCGATAGAGGGCGGCAAACCGATGAACGGCTACCTATCCCGGGGCTCAATCACCCCATCGGAAGAGACCGAGGCGCCCGTGGGCGGTGTACCAAGCGGCCCGGCGCCCAATGCTGAGCCCGAGGACGGACTGGAGATTGAGTTCCGTTCAGCACCCAGGCCAGCGTTGCCAATGAAAAAGCCACTTGACGGTTAGACAGTTTACCGGTGCCCGCCCTCTACTCACCTTCACTGGCGCCTTCCGCCGCAGCGGCCCGATCCTCATTTGCTCGGCTGATCACATAGGCCTGGATACGTCTGGCGTCGGCCTCGTCAATCAAGTCGGCAAAGCCTGCCATACCACGTTCGGCATAGATCCCATCCAGCACGATCTCTTTAAAGATCTTGTGGTTGTCGGCGTTCATGAGACGAAGATCCGAGACAACGCCGGAAGACTTCACCGTAAATCCATGACAGACGGCGCAGTTCATGTGGTACGCCTCTTCACCCAGGCGGACATCGTCATCCGTGAAGGCGATATCTGGCTGCTCCGGGATTGCGCGATCAAGTGCCGTGGGCTGCGGCAGTTCCGTGTCCCCACCCAGCGCAAACACCAGCAGCTTGCCAAAGTTACCGTACTGAAGCGATGCCATCGTCGGGACTTCCCCGGTAAACAGCTCACCCCCGCCGGTACCTGAAAGAATCGCGACGTACTGTTTGCCGTCGATTGCGTAGCTGATCGGCGGCGCAAGGAACGACGTGTATGCATCAAACGTCCATAGTACCTTGCCAGTGTCCGAGTCGTGGGCATTCACCTCGCCCAGATAGTTGCCCTGGAAGACCAGACCACCGGCCGTTGCCAGAGTGCCACCGTTCCAGTAATGCCCATACTCGATAGCCCAGGCCTCTTCCCCGGTCAGCGGGTCAAACGCCTTTAGATACCCGCCCGCAGGGGGCGGCGTACCCGCTTCATCCATAACCTGAACGATTCGGCCCAGTTCCAAGCCCAGATTCCAGCCGCCCTCGATGTGTTTGTAGTTGCCGGTCTGCTTCCACTCTTCATTCATGGCGTACGCAAGGGGGTTTTCGATCGCTGGGATATAAACGAGCCCGCGGCCCGCATCAAACGCCATCGCCTGCCAATTATGGCCGCCAATCGGCCCGGGCATGATCCATTTGGGCTCCTCGGAGTAATCCAGGGCCGGATCTTCCACCGGACGCCCCGTTTTCATGTCGACGTGGGTTGCCCAGTTCGTCGCAACATACTTGTGAGCACGCAGCAGTTCACCGTCCGACCGGTCTAGCACATAGAAGAACCCATTCTTGGGGGCCTGCATCAGCACCTTGCGCAGTACACCATCAACTTCCAAATCAGCCAGCACGATGTCCTGTACAGCCGTGTAGTCCCAGTTGTCACCCGGCGTGGTCTGGTAGTACCACTTCATCTCTCCAGTATCGGCATCTACCGCAACAATCGAGGAAAGGAAGAGATTGTCACCGCCGCCGGGCGAGCGAATCGCGCGGGTCCAAGGCGAACCGTTGCCTACGCCCAGGTAGAGATGGTTGAAATCGGGGTCGTAGACGATCGAGTTCCAGACGGTGCCACCGCCGCCTATCTTCCACCATTCACCCCCTTTCCAGGTTTCCGCCGCAAGTGCCATCTCCGGATGTTCGAACGGCTTTGAAGGATCACCCGGGACGGTATAGAAACGCCAGACCTGATCGCCCGTTTCCGCGTCGTAGGCAGTGACGTAGCCGCGAACCCCATACTCTGCACCACCGTTGCCGATGAAAACTTTGCCATTCGCAACGCGTGGGGCGCCGGTAATTGTGTAGTCACGTTCACGGTCAATCGTATTGACCTCCCACACCAGCTTTCCCGTGGCTGCGTCAAGTGCTATCAAGCGGCCATCAAGGCTGGCAAAGTAGACCCGGCCCTTGTAGACGGCCGCGCCTCGATTGACAACATCGCAGCAGGCCTTACGGGCCCAGGCGCCAGGCACCTTCGGATCGTAGAACCACTTCTCTTCACCTGTGACCGCGTCAATCGCGTGCACACGACTCCATGCAGTCGTCAGGAACATAGTGCCGTCCACGACGATTGGTGTCGACTCCAGAGCGCGGTTTGAGCGCATGTCGAGGAACCATTCAAGGCCCAGGCCGCTGACAGTATCTTTATTGATGGCATCCAGAGGTGAGAAGCGTTGCTCCTCATAGGTGCGGCCATAGGCCAGCCAGTTACCCGGCTCACTCTCCGCATTGATGATCCGCTCATCGTCGATCATGCCGATTGTGGGTGTAGGCACACCCGCTGTCTCGTTCTGCCCACCTGTCGCTATTGCCGCAGGCGGCGCCTTTACGCCACCACCGTTCTCTGACGTGACGTAGACGATGCCGCAAACCACCAGTACCAGCGCAATAATAATCACGATGCGATTCATGATGCCTCTCCCCGTCCTTGTTATGACCGCAATCTCTGCTAGCGTCGACGCAAAGTCAAGGCTGACGGGGTGGGCTCGTGTCGGTGGTACGCTTGGCGCTCGCCGACCTGTATAGCACGTGAGAAAAGGACCCGTTCCGATGGAATACCTGCTTGACGACCTGACCGTCATCGACGCCGCCACCTTCCTAGCCGGGCCCGGCGCCGCCACCATTCTGGGCGACTTTGGCGCTAACGTGATCAAGATAGAGCCTCCGTCTGGTGACACTTACCGAACGCTGGTCGGCAGGTATCCAGTGCCTTACCACTGGCTGTTGACCTCACGCAACAAGCGTTCCCTTGCTATCGACCTGACCAAGGATGCCGGACAACTCGTTCTGCACAAATTGCTGATGTCAGCCGACGTACTGACTACAAACTTTTTGCCGAAACAACTGAAGCGATATCAGCTTGAGTACGAACGTGTGAAGACCATCAATCCTCGCCTCGTATATGCGCACATCAGTGGCTACGGGCTCGAAGGCCCGGACGTGGAGAAGCGCGCTTTTGATATCACTGCATGGTGGGCTCGCTCCGGCCTGATGGAGTTTGTGCGCGATCCTGGTCAGCGGCCTCTGCAATCAGCACCAGGGATGGGCGATCATTCCACGGCAGTCTCAATGTTTGGCAGCATTATGACTGGGCTGTACCGGCGCGAGCGCACGGGCGCAGGCTGCTATGTCTCGACGTCACTTGCCGCAACCGGTACCTGGGCCAACGGGATGGCGCTGCAAGGGGTTATAGCCGGCAATGACCTGGGAAAATACCGCCAGGAGCGCGACTGGATCGACCCCTTCATGGCGAGTTACTGCTGTAAAGATGAGCGCTGGATCGTTCTAGCTAGCATGGTGCCTATGAAGGAATGGCCAAAGATCTGCAACGCGTTGGGACACCCGGAGTGGACTGAAGACGCCCGGTTTGAGTCGTTCAAGGCCATCCGCGATCACCGTAATGAACTCGTCGAGTTACTCTCGGGTGCTATTGGAACTTTCAAGCTTTCAGAACTGCAGCAGGCGTTCGACCAATGCGGCGTGACCTGGGGCCCTGTGCAACCCATGGGCGAAGTCATCCACGACCCACAACTTCGGGCCGCGGAGATCGTGATTGAGACGGGCAGCGACGATGCAACGTACCCATTGACCATTGCGAGCCCCATCAACGTACGCGAGGCACCCAAACGCAAACCCCAAAAGGCGCCAGAGATCGGTCAGGATTCTGTCGCGATACTTGCTGAGCACGGCTTTGCCGAGGACGACATCCGCGAACTGGTCAGCGCAGGCATTGTGGTGACGGCAGCGAAATAACGTCGGCGTCCCTGAGCACCGTGCCGTGAGTCTCTCCGGGGATACAGCGGTTACCCTGGAAGTGGCTTGATACGCTTATGGAGAAACTACTGGATCACCACCCGCGCTGCTTGCATATACCCGTATTCGAGAGCTATATGGGTATCTGAGCTAGTCCGCAGCTCTGGTTTTCGACAGCTAGTTAATCGGACAGCACCTGCAGGCCAACAGCTATATCGAGGCGCATCCGGAAAGCGCCGATGAGGATGTAAAAATTGAAGGTAGCGGTAAGCCACTTGCTGCCGCGCAGGCTTAACGCTATGCGGCAGCGTAGAGCGCCAAGTACAACTGGGACATGTCCGTTGGCGTCAACGGTGTTCGGAAGTTCAAACCAGCGAGAGCACTGGCATGGGCCCGTGACCCCGGCGACGCGGGATTCTCGAACTCCGCCACCGACTGGATCTTCGCTGGCACTGACTGATCTCAACCTGGCCCTTCAGGAACTCCTGGCATCGTGCCGTATTGCACAGAGAACATGAGCCATGCAATCTCTTTCCAGAGGCGACGCCAATCGGCCTCACGCAGTACCGGAGTGCCGTCAGCGAAAATGAGCGGATCCGGAAAGTCCACATGTACGGTAATCTGGGGCCCGCGGCTTATTCACCCACGTCCCTGAACCGTGCAAGATCCGGCCCGAACACGGCCCTACCTATTGTGTTGTAGTCACCTAAAGGGGGGTGCAGGGAGCCGGCAAGATCGTCGAACTGTGCTGAGCCGGCGGCAATTCCCTCAGCGGTGTGTTCATCGCCCGGCAGATGCACGGGCCGCGACAATTCAAGATGCACCTTGTGCACATAACCTCCGCCCACTTCGAATATCGAGCCGGTCTCAGCCGTATCGGCATGACTGAGCCACACCGCTAGTTGTGCGAGATACCGAGGACCGATCTCACTTGTAGCCTGCTCTTCGTTCGTGAAGCCGGTCATGCGGCTGGCTGAATACGGTGCCACCGCATTTGCCTGAATACCGTGCTCGGCACCTTCGAGCGCCAGCGCTTTGGTGAGCCCGATCAGACCCGCCTTCGCCGCACTGTAATGCGAGAAGCCTGCGCATGCATAGAGGCCAAAAGGTGAGGAGGTGAAGAGGAGCCGACCAAACCCCTGCGCGACCATGTGTGGCCAAGCGGCACGCGAGCAGGCATAGCTGCCACCCACGTGAATGTTCATCATGTTCTCCCAGCGCGCCCGAGTCATTTCAGCAAAAGGCGTCCTGTAGGCAATGCCGGCGTTGTTCAGCACGATATCCACTCGGCCCCAGGTGTCGGTCGCAGTCGCCACCACCCCCTCGCCGTCTTCAACCGAGTTGTAGTTCGCAACTGCCTGGCCGTTGGCAGCGGTGATCTCTTCAACGACGGCATCAGCTGAGTTCCGATCGCTACCGACGCCATCTACGGAGCCACCCAGATCGTTGACCACAACTCTAGCGCCACGCCTGGCAAACTCGTGGGCGTAGGCCCGACCAATGCCGTTCCCCCCCCCTGTAACCACCACAACCCTATCCTCAAACGTGAGTCCACCCATAAGCCCCTCCTTACTCGATCGTTTTGTCAGGATGAGCCGAGCATACCGACTACGGTAGAGTGGCGCCCGAAATCTAGGGGAAGTTGTAAAGATGTTGAATGTGGTTGAGGTAGGGAGCAGCGTTGCTGGCGCCTGGGCGGCCCGGCTCCTGGCAGATCAGGGTGCGGATGTTGTGAAACTGGAGCCGCCAGGTGGTGACCCGCTCCGGCATGAGCCTCCGTTTACCAAGGGAGACAATCCCCAAAGCGGACTGTTCATTGCCACTAACCTTGGCAAACGCTCCGCAACTGCAGATCTTAAAACGCCCGACGGGCTAGAACAGCTTCAGAACCTTCTCGTCTGGGCAGACGTACTAGTCATTTCGCTGAACCGCGCCGAAGCCAGCGAACTGGGTCTGGATGCGGCCAGCATACGCATCTCAGACCCGCGTCTGGTGGTCCTTGCAGTTAGCCCTTTTGGACATGTTGGCCCCTACGCGGACTTCGCCGCATGTGAACTCACCTATGCCCACGCCGGCGGCTGGGCATCAATCTGCCCAATGACGCACCCGGAAGAAACGGACCTGCCACCACTTAAAATGCATGGCCATCATTGCAGCATGATGGCGGGCACAGCGGCCGCGGTATCGGCTCTTGGCGTTGCATTTGACACACGGCGGTCTGGGGTTGGTGACTTCATCGACTTCTCGGTGCAGGCATACGTCTCATCCGTACTGGAATTCGGCACCCACGCATACACATATGGGGGCTGGGTGGTGAAACGTACCCATCCACGCTCCGTTGCACCCTGGAAGATATTCGATACCAGCGACGGTGCAGTGTTCCTGATGATCATGGAGCCTGATCAATGGACCCGGCTGGTGGACTTCATGGGCCAGCCCGAATGGACTGAAATCGAATTCATGGCCGAGATGGCATCACGGGGAGAAAACCGCGATGTCGTTCACGCGCTGACCCAGGAATTCATCAGCGAGTGGAAGACCATGGACCTCTACCACGCCTCCCAGGAATACCGCATCTGCTTTGCACCCGTGATGCGCTTCCAGGACCTGGAAGTCGATGCGCATCTCAACGATCGAGAATTCTTCCACACAATCTCCCAACCCGGCGCAGGAAATATCAAGGTAATATCACCCGCAGTGTTGCAGGCGGACGGCCGCGCCGCCTACCGGCGCCCGGCGCCTGCGGCGGGTGAACATACTGCGGACCTCGAGACCCTTTCTCCACCCGAGCATGCTGGCGGCTCTGGCGACGCTATGCGCCCACTGGAGGGCCTACGCGTCGTCGACATGACCTGGGTCTGGGCGGGAACGTTTGGCGGTATGAACCTTGCCCACCTTGGCGCGGATGTGGTGCGGATCGAATCCTCTGTGCGCCCTGATCTCTATCGCCGCGGCGGCGGTGCCCCGGAGGGCATCGAGCCATCACTCAACACCGCCGGCATGTTCAACCAATGGAATCAGGGCAAACGTAGCCTAGCGCTGGATCTGCGCCAGGATGGCGCCATCGACATAGTAAAAGCGCTGGTCGCCCAGGCCGATATCCTGATCCAGAACTTTGCGACCGGCGTCTTAGTGCGGCTCGGGCTGGGATATGAGGTACTGCGGGAGATTAACCCGAGGATCGTCCTCGCCAACATCAGCGGTTATGGCCAGCGGGGTCCGTACAAGAATTACATGGCATATGGCCCCGCGGTAGGGCCACTCTCCGGCCTATCCTCCGCCTCAGGATACCCTGGCAGCGGACCGGAGGAGACCGGCCTCGCCATGCCAGACCCGACAGCAGGCATCACAGCGGTGTACGGAGTGTTGGCAGCACTTCATCGTCGCGAAGAGTCAGGCGTCGGGGAAGAGATCGATGTATCCCTATGGGAAGCAAGCGCTGCGCTTAATATCGATGGTTGGATGACTCACGCCCTGGGCGGCGGTGAACCCGAGCGCATCGGCAACCGGCACCTGCAACATGCTCCCTATGGGGCCTTTCAGGCAATGGGCGAAGATAATTGGATCACCATCGCCTGTCTAAACGAAGAACACTGGGCGGCTCTCAAAGAGGTCCTCCCGGGCCTAGCGGATGATAAGCGCTTTGCGACCGCGGCAGGCCGCAAAGCCAATGAGGACGACCTTGATACCATCATTAACGCCTGGACCCAGGGCTATGACCGCTGGTACGTCACGGGCTTGCTTCAATCTCGAGGCGTCCCCGCCTTCCCATCGATGACCGTCGAGGACGTGGTTGAGGACGGTCACAACAACGCCCGTGGCTTCATTGAAGCCTTGCCCCATCCCGAGGTAGGCGCGCTGCGGCATACAGGCATTCCATACGTGCTTCACGAAAGACCCAACGGGGTGGAACACCCAGCCCCGTGCATCGGTCAACACAGCCGCGAAGTACTGGCTGATGTGCTGGGTTATAGCGAAGCCGAGATCGATGCCATGGACGCCCGGGGTATGCTCAAGTGAGCTGGGAAACAATCGACGTTGAGACTGATGGGCGAATTGCAACGGTCACACTGCAACGTTCCGAGAAGCTGAACGCCATATCGTCTGAGTTGCAGAGCGAACTGCTGACTACTACTTCGCATACAGCAAATTGTGCCTGCAGCGTTCAAGCAGCCCAATGAAGTGCGACTAGTCGAAGCCCTACGCGTAACAGGTGAAGCGCTTATCGAAACATTTGCCATGGACAAGGAAGCCACTATTTTGGGGCACATCGTGGCATCTTCCATCACCCTCGACCATACACCTGAGCCCCTACCGCAGTGCCTGGGGGCTTGCGCCGCTATCAGTGCGCAGTGAGTGACAAAGCTAGGGAATCGGCAGAATCTTGATGCGCCATCCGATTGACGCCGCACGCGTCAGGACGGTGGATGTCCCGTTTCCTCTTAGGCACCCCCACTACCCGCAGTTTAACTTTGCACCAACACACATCGGCAACGGATGCATTAATGGTGCTTGAACCGACTATAGGATGTTTGGATGTCGTGCACTCACACGCCCACTAAGCACAGACGTTCGATGACTTAGGCGTGTAATTGACTCGAACGAATCAAGGCCCCCCCATAAACCCTTCAACCGAGATTTCGCCATCACCGCGCCGAGTGCCAATGTCAGCCTGGTTCAGGAGGCGTTCCTCCACTTCGCGGAGTGTGTCCCACTTGTCCCCAAATTCACACACGTCGGTGCTGATGTGGGAGCCAGCAACGCGGCTCTTGCGGCACTCAATGCGAGACTCCCCGTACTCCGTCTCAAAGGTATCGATGTAGGCCGTGAGTTGCCCGGTCATATCTTCCGGTATGCGCGTCCATACCTGGTCGAACAAGCGCTTGATCATGTCCGTGCTTTCGCCACGGGCAGCCGTCCCCAGCCAAGATATCCCGACGAGTTCGTTCTTTTTGACGCCTTCGCCATTAAGAAACATGAAGCCTAAACGCGCCTGGGCCTCCTTCTGACCCAGCTTGGCTGCTTTGTCCAAGTAAGGGGCCGCCTCATCGAAGTTACCGTCTTCGGCCAGTTTGAGCCCATAGCGCTCAGCATCGAGAATTTCTTTCGCGGTGAATTCATCCCCCGGCAGTGGCACTGGCTCGTCAGCGCTAGCAGCTGCCATCAGAAAGCCACACACCAAACCTGCTACGACGATAATTGTCTTGCTCATGAAAATGGTTCTCATCGGTGTTCAGCGTGCAATTTATCAAGAAGCAATCCCAGTTGGCTACGTCGACCCAAGCCAGTTCATCATGAGTACGACAGGCTCGGGCCGGACCAATACCTCAGTTGCAACAAAATGCACGGATCTGAACCCTAGTTCGCGCTTTGAGTACGGCCGTTCTTTTCATTTCTCGAACCACATCCACTATGGCGCCAGATCATCGATCGGTACGTGCCTACCCGGGCCGACCAGATCCGCCAACGATTCGTCTTACCCTAGCGCCGCTGCACAGCCATCGTCGACAAACAGAAAATC
>PAWP01000124.1 GCA_002714125.1 Gammaproteobacteria bacterium | reverse complement strand
ATACAAGCCGGTCTGATTCCACGCATCGCCTAGCACCAGCCAGTCGGGCCTCATCTCTCAGATGATGGTTGCGTTATCGTCTTTACGCGCCAGGCGCTCGATCATAGATTCGGTAGTGAAACCGGTGCCCGCTCGATAGGTTCAGAGGCTGGCGAATGCTCGTTCGGTCCCCTCGAGGGCAAGGTCAATGTCCTCCTCGGTATGGGCAAGCGACAAGAACATGTTGTGCCACGGGTGCAGAAAGACGCCTTGTTTAAGAGCTGCCTGGCAGAATCCAAAGCCTAGTTTGGAGTCTTTGTCATCTTCGAACATCAGAGTTGGCATCACGGGCGGGCCTGACTGCAGTACGGAGTGCCCGTGCCGTTGGGCCTGCTCATAGATGCCGTCCCGAAACCGCTGCCCTAGCGCTTTTAGCCGAACCGGCGCGTTCTCCTCCTCCAAGATAGAGAGTGTTTCGATACTGGCGGCCATGGGGGCAGCTTGGTACCAGAACGAGCCCGTAACAAAGGTGCTGGCTGCTGCTTCCCGCCAGGCTTCACTGCCTAGGATGGCGGCAATAGGTTCGCCGTTGCCAATCGCCTTGCCCCACGCTGACAGATCGGGGTGGACGCCGTGTTCCGCCCACGATGCATCAAGCGATAAGCGCATCCCGGCGCGTACGTCATCGAGGATCAGAGCGGCATCCTCTTGATCGCACAAAGCCCGCACCGCCTTGGCAAAATCGGGATCAGTGAGTTCCTGGTGGAATCCCGCATCGTGCCGAAAGGCTGACACAACAATTCCGGCGATGTCGCCGCTGTGCGTACGGACTACTTCGGTCACGTTTTCGATATCGTTGAACCGATACATTGGGAAGTGCATATAGTCTTCTTCCGGCGTGCCCTTGGTACGTCGGGAGGCCCATGGCTGGGCGCCGTGATAAGCGCCCTTGGCGACCAGGATTTTGCGCTTGCCAGCACGGCCACGCGCAATCTGATTGCAGACGGTGGTCGAGTCGTTGCCGTTTTTGGCAAAGATGGCCCACTCGGCGTGGCTGATCTGGCGCGTCAGCTTTTCCGCCAACTCCACGATTACGGGCGCGGGTGCATTACCGATGTCGATGGTCTCCCGCTGCCGGTCGGCTGCTGCGCGTACGCGCGGGTTGGCATAACCTGCGATCATTGGCCCGTAGCTGCACATGAAGTCGATGTACTCGTTGCCGTCGACGTCCCACAGACGGCATCCTTCGCCGCGTTGGAAATACTGCGGGTAGCCCTCAGGCAACATTCGGTAGGTGGACATGTGGCCGTACATGCCACCCGGAATGACAGCCTCGCCACGTGCTTTCAGTTCGTCGTTTTGGCTCATAGAGCTTGCCCTGCTGAAGTGGTTCTACAGACCCTACCAAAAACGCGTCCGCCGTACGGCGAGATCAATCTCGCCCGTTCTGAGGCTAGCGGAACCAGTCTGCTGACGATTGGCTTGGCCAACGCCCGGCGAGCCTCCCTGAAGACTTCTTTTCAAGGTGGCGACTTCTGTACACATCGAACCCAGGGTCGATGGTTACATTACGCGGAATCACATGTAGAAGTTATTGGGGCACGTTCTGTCGGCAGTCGATGTCGTTGCGCTGGTAAACGAGCAACGCCGGTGGCTTCCGGTGCCTCGACACAGTCGTGGGACAATTCCTTTGAGAGTACGTGGACTTTTACTGAGTTCGGCTTGCATCAGGCCCAGCAAGTTCTCACGGTGCGTGTAATAGGATAAGGATGGCGCCGTGATCGTACCGGCGCTTACAGAGGCAGACCGAACCGTGTTTGCCCTGGACTATACAGGCGCGTTCGGTGTTTCCGGAGCGTATCCGGCAGAAAGGTCTCGGCGTGATCTTTCTCTGCTCAATAGTCATGGTGAGCCCCGTATCCGCTCAAGCATGTATCCCTCGCGACGGCTCGTCCAACGACTTATTCTAATGGTCCGATCAGTTGGGTTGACTGCGCACACATGGTGCGTCCTTTGCTTATGAGGCAGACTAGGTTAAACGGCCCACTCTGCACAGGTGGCTTAACAGCACAAACAAAACGCACACTGAAGGGGAGTTCAGATGGCACATGACCTGGTAATCCGCGACGGTCTGATCGTCGATGGCACGGGCGCAGACGCGTACCGTGGAGACGTAGCGATTGACGGCGACTCAATTGCGGCGGTGGGTGAGGTACAAGGTAATGGGAAGCGTGAGATAGATGCCAATGGCAACGCCATCACGCCAGGCTTTGTAGACTTGCACACCCACTTTGACGCGCAGGCGGGCTGGGACCCACTGCTGACGCCCGCCTCCTGGCACGGCGTAACGACGGCACTCATAGGCAACTGTGGAGTGACGTTTGCCCCCTGCAAACCGTCGGATCAGACAACCCTGGCGGGGATTATGGAAACCGTTGAAGACATCCCTAAGCAGGCGATCATGGAGGGTCTCGCGTGGGATTGGGAGTCTTATGGCGAGTACCTCGACTCGATCGAGCGCCTGGGCCCAGCCATCAATCTCGCCGGCCTTGTTGGCCACTGTGCTTCACGGCTTTATGTCATGGGGGAAGAGCGGGCGATTGAAGATCATCCTACCGACGATGAGGTCAAGCAAATCTCGGCTCTCGTTGGCCAGTCCATCAAGGAGGGCGCAGTTGGCTTCTCTTCCAATCGGCTACCTGGCCATGTTGGCCCCGATGGCCGTTCCATCCCGGGCACATTCGCGAAGACAGGTGAGCTTGAGGCGATTGCCAAATCCGTAGGCCAGGCAGGGGGCATCCTGCAGTTTGTCTTGAACTACAGCAATCTTGCCGATGAAATGAGTCTCATCACAACCCAAGCAAAAGAGGCAGGCACGCGCCTGCTGTTCAGCGCGCCATTCAACCCCGGCGCGGAGGGTGATCTGACAGGCTATGACAAGGCGATTGCGTCCATGCGCGCAGACGGCGTGGATGTCAGTGGCCTGACGTTGCCCCGCAGTGGGGGTTTCCTCTCTGGGCTGAAGACCGACATTCTCTTTGCCGCTCCCGCGTTTGATGAACTGCGGGCGATGAATTTTGATACGCGGCTCCAGGCGATTCGTAACGATGACTTCCGCATGAAGCTCATCGAGAGCACGAAGCATGACCCTGCGATTGCCGAGCGCACTCGTGACTACTATTACATTGGCAATGCGGATCGCCCGAACTACACCAAGGGTCGCGATGAGTCGCTGCAGGCGCTTGCCATGGAGGCCGGTGAGCATCCGGTGGAGACGTGGTTGCGGTACATGGACGACACGGACGGTGAAGCGCTATTCCACGTACGTTTTTTTAACCACAACCTTGACCAGGTTAGTGAGTTCTTAAAGGCGGACTGGATCCTGCCCGGCATTGGTGATGCGGGCGCCCACGTGAGTCAGATCATGGACTCGGGCTGGCCATCATTCCTGCTTGCGCACTGGCACCGTGATGAGGGTGTTTTCTCTGTCGAAGAAGCGGTGCGGAAGATGACCAGCGCTCAGGCGCGCGTCATCGGGATGGATGATCGTGGTGTGCTCGCTACGGGCAAGCGCGCAGACATCAACGTGATAGACCTCGACCGCGTGGCAGAGCGCCAGCCACGGCTCGTGCACGATTTCCCCAACGGTGCGCCGCGCCTGATCCAGAAAGCGGTCGGCTATGAAGCGACGCTGGTAAATGGGGCGGTGATGCTCGAGAAAGATGAGCATACGGGTGAGCGTTCGGGTCGCGTGCTGCGCAACGGCGGCTGAGCGCGAACTGACCGACGGGTCGCACCGTGTGGTGCGGCCCGCCTTTCGCCCTGTGATGGAAGTGCTCCCGGCCGCTTAAGTAGTGTCGCTTGCGACGAGCGTTTGTAGACGGGTCGGTTTTTGGCCCGGTGCACAAGACGGGGCGCTCTGCCCTGATAAGATGGCACGCGTGCATTCACTGTGAACCTACCTATGTCGCCGTTTGTTGCTTCTCTGATCAACGCCCTGATCCTTATTCTATTTGCAGCGTGGGGCTATTTCGCTTCGGCAACGCCCTCAATCACGGCGTTGATTCCCGCTGCGTTTGGCGTGCTGTTGCTCGCCTGTCTGCCGGGCGTCAAGGCGGAGAACAAGATCGTGGCGCACATTGCAGTGGTTCTGACGCTCATTGTGCTGGTGGCGCTGTTCATGCCGCTGCGCGGGGCTTTGGGTAGGGAAGATGCCATGGCGGCGATCCGGGCGGCACTGATGATGGCAAGCTCGGCTGTCGCGATGGTTTTCTTCATCAAAAGCTTTATCGACGTCCGTAAGGCGCGGCTTGAAGCGGACTGAATTTCTAGCGCGCGCCGGCCGGTGTGGCAATCAGCGCCACCATTTCGTCAAAAGTCAGGCGCCCGGCGGCGTCTTTTCCAGCCAGCAGGTCGCTTGCCAGGTCCCGCTTCCTCTCGTGCAGTTCAACAATCTTCTGCTCGATCGTGTCGACGCCAATCAGACGGTAGACGGTGACCGGCCGCTGTTGGCCGATCCGGTGCGCTCGGTCACTGGCCTGATCCTCCACTGCTGGGTTCCACCAGGGGTCCATGTGGATCACAAAGTCGGCGGCGGTGAGGTTGAGCCCGGTGCCGCCTGCCTTTAGGCTGATCAGGAACAGATCATCCTCGCCGCCCTGGAAGGCATCGACAGCCCGGGTCCGGTCGGCTGGGCGTGAGCTGCCATCGAGGTACTGGTAGCTAATGCCTTCCCCATCGAGATAGCGCCGAATCAGCTGTAGATGTGCGACAAACTGGCTGAATACGAGGGCCCGATGCCCGTTCGCAAGCAGGTCAGTGACCAACTCCCCAAACCGCTCGAGCTTCGATGAAGGGATGTTTGCGTCGGGCAATACCAGCGCCGGGTTGCACACGGCGCGGCGCAGGCGGGTGATGCGCGCAAGCGCAATCATGTTGGCTTCGCCATCCTCGACACTTTCTAGGTCGGCCTGGGCCTCCCGCCGCAGCGCCTCGTAAAGAGTATGTTCCTGATCGTTGAGTTCAACCCTAATAGTGATATCGGTGCGGGGTGGCAGCTCCTTGAGCACGTCTTGTTTCAGGCGGCGCAGGATGAACGGCCGCGTCACGTTGCGTAGTCGCATGGCAGCGTCTTCGTCACCCCTTTCGATGGGGCGAGCAAAGATCTCAGAGAATGTGCTGAAGCCGCCAAGCAGGCCCGGATTGATGAAGTTGAAAAGGTTCCAGAGTTCGCCGAGGTGGTTTTCAACAGGTGTCCCGGTGGTGATCACGCGGAAGTCTCCTGACAACCTCATCATGGCGCGGGAGCGCTGCGTGCCGGCATTTTTGAAGGCCTGTGCTTCATCAGCAACGATCGTATGCCAGGCGCGGCTGGCGAAGAGGTCGGCTTCGGCCGTGAGGAGGCCGTAACTGCAGACCAGTATGTCGCCTGGGCCCTGAGACTCAATCTCGTCCGCGCGGTTGTCAGTACCAAACTGACTGGCGCGAAGCAGGGGTGCGAAACGCCTAACCTCGTTTAGCCAGTTTTGGCATACCGTGGTTGGCGCGATGATCAACGCTGGACCCGCGCTCGCTCGCAACATGAGCATAGCAATGGACTGCAGGGTCTTGCCCAGGCCCATGTCGTCGGCCAGACACGCGCCTGCGCCCCAGTCGGCAAGTCTTGCAAGCCAATGATAGCCCTCGAGCTGATAGTCTCGCAGATCCGCCATGATCCCGCCCGGCAACTCCGGGGTAAGGTCCCGGGCATGCTGCAGCCTGTCCTGGAACGCCTGGAAACCATGGTCAGCGTCTACATGTAGTTCGCTGATGGCCTTATCCAGATGCCACGCCGCGACCTTCGGCACGCGGCCTTCGTCAAACACGCTGCGGATGGCATCAAGGCGCTGGCGCAAGCTGTCGGTGAGGGCGATGAACTCATCGTCTCCCAATTGAATGAAGCGCCCGGGTGCATTGCGCATGATGGTAAGCAGCTTTTGTAGATCGAGTACGTCCTGCTCCGAGGTTCGCACTTCGCCGTCGACTTCGAACCAGTCATTCTGCTCGCGTATCGACAGCGAGACGCTGCTGTTGCCTACGGCGTTGCGTACGGTCAGAGCTTTGCCTTGGGGCCAGGCACAGACCACCTCTTCCATCGTTTGCAGTTCCACGAGCCCTTCGAGTGCTGCTTCGAGGTCCAGGAAACGCCACCGCCCCGCTGACTCATCGACCAGGCCTGTGCAACGCGCAAGTACTATGTCGAGCAGGCGACGTTCAGCCTTGAGGTCGCGGTTCGCCTGTACTCGCCTGCCGTCGATTTCGGTGATAACAGCCGCACCGCCTTCGCCGGGGAGGAACCGCGGGCCCTCGCCGAAGGGCTGAACTCCCGCGGACAGAGCGATGGAATCCCCTTGGGGCTGCAGGTTTAGGTAGAGGTGGGGGTCGGTATCAACCCGTTCGAGATCTGTGCCGGTGCCATCTAGGACTGAGTGAATCGTTAGCAGTGGTGAGATCGCCGCGATGCTCTCGAGGACCTTTTCCTTCGCGTCAGCTGGGACGGTCAGACCGTCGGCACCCAGAATCCGGCTAATCTGTTTGTGCTCTTCGCTGAAAGCGAAGACGTCCAGCCTTCGCTTGCTCTCAACCACGACGGAATCGGGTTGGAACACCCGTTCAGAATCTACCAGCCCCTGTACTGGCGCAGCGAAGGGGAAGATGGAAATGTGGACCTCGTCACCTTCGTTGCGGACGGTCATCTCCGGATGTCTGGCCTCGATCCCGACGGGCTGATCGAGCTGGTTCTCAAAGAAGACCAGTGGATGACCTGCAGCAGCGAGCATTGCCGCGCTTTGGTCCAACTCCCAGTTTGCCTGGCCATACCGGTGCGGTTCGCGATCGATGTGCCGCAGAATTTTCTCGTCGTGGGCGGTCAGGCCCGCGATGGACTGCGGCCTCTCTGCCAGGCGTTTGAGTGCCACGTTGCGGCCCTGTGACCAGGTGCCGCGTTTGGTGGCCTTCTGCTCTTTCGGGATCAGATTCAGGCGGTTGCCATATTGTGAGCGTTCCAGAATCCACACAAGCCGGGTAACTTCCTCGCTGGCTGCGGCTTTGTGATCCGGGGCCAATACTGAGAGCGCCGCTAGGGCGCGTTCCCAAGGTTCAATCCGCGGCATCAGCGCTAGCATGACGCTTTCGGTGTCTGGCAGGTCACGTAGGTGAATGGAGTCCGCAGGTAAGCCAGCGCGGGTGACCGCACCGAACTCGCCTGCTAGCCAATCGATCCCGCCCGCGCTCAGTGCGAACGCGGCTGCACCGACCTTTTCGACGTCTGTATGCGCGGGTGAC
Organism: Gammaproteobacteria bacterium; assembly: GCA_002714125.1. The sequence continues at coordinate 22,363 of PAWP01000124.1, read as the reverse complement.
TCACCCAGCCAAATGGCGGTGAGCACTTTTGTAACATGGGTCATCACATGGTCAGTTGCGATTTCAACGGCTTGCATGTGATCCGGGGGTGCCTGGTCGAACCAGACCCTGGCGAATGACTGCAATGCCAGGAATGCACCTAACATGGGCTCGTAAATCCCCGCGCGGCCGGCGACCTCGATCTGGCGATCTAGTTTGCGCCGGGCCTCGGGCGTGCCCTGCTTCAACAACGCGATGCAGTAACACCATCCTGACACACCTGGTAGATAAACCGAGGCAGAGCCCGAGCGACGTCGCCGCAGTTTGAGCGCGTCTGCGCAGGCGTTACGGCAGCCGGCCATGTCGCCGCGGCGGAAGTGCGCGACGGCCCGGGCTTCTTCAGCACGCATTGACGCGCCTAAACTGAGGTGATCGTCTGTTGTGTCCTGCCCACTGAGGGTTGCGATCAGCGTCCGGAGATCAGCGAGTGCCGATGGCTCCTGCACTTGGGTGTCCAGGGCAGGACGCTTGAGCATGGCCGCGGCGAGGGCGAGCATTGCAGGCTCACACCCCTTTGCGTCGATCATGGCACGCAGGATCTGAAACCGGAACGGGGTTGCGAGGGTGTCGAACCAGTCGAGCAAGATCGGTGTCAGCGCACCCAGCACACTGAAGGTGAGGTCACGTGGTGGTTCGTCAAACGGGTTGGTGAGTGCGAGAGCGGCCACCATAGCGTCCACGTCCTGGCGGAAGAATGCCGCGCGGATGCGCCGGCGCATTGGTGCCGTATCTGCGATCTGTGTTTTGCGACCGAACTCATTGAAGCGTGGCAGTACCCACTCCGCGGCGCGGTCCATGCGGTCGAACTCGCCGTTACGCAGTGTTTCCCAGGTGAGGATGTTGCCGATCTCGGGACAGCACTCGAAGGTTTCATCGCCGCGTGCAAGGAGCCCCTCGCGCTGCATCTCCTCGCGCCATGGTTTTGAGATTAAGGCGCGACCAGGCAGACCAGTGTGCTGCAAAATCTCGCGCAATTGGGTGTTCTTCACCGGCGCATAGGTTACGGCAAGCAGACGCAGGAGCAGGCGCTCCTCTTCGGGCAGCCGGGTGTAGAGCCTATATAGATCCTCGTCGTTCTCCAAAACAGCCTTGGTCAGCCTCCACCGGGTTGGCGTCCTGGTTTATGAGACGCGTTCAGTTGGTATTTGCGTTACGGCCTTGAGCAGATTCTCCACAAACGCTGCCACACTTTCCGCGCTAGCTCGCTTGCTCGGCGTCAACGTAGGTGGGTACACCCTCGGCTGAGAAAATCGCGTCGATCTCGGCGCGGTCAGACTCCGAAAGCCGCCAGTCTGCGGCAGCCACGTTCTCTGTGAGTTCTGCTTCGTTGCGCATGCCGACAAGGCCCACCGTGACAGCCGGATGGCCAACAACCCAGGCCAGGGCAAGCTGCGCCACGGAATGGCCGTGGTCCCCTGCAAAGGTCTTAAGTTGCTCGACCACGCGGAGTTCCTTTGCAAAGTGCTCCTGCTCAAAGAGTGGCAGGCCAAAGGCCTTGCCGCTGCTGCGCCAGTCCCAGTCGACGAAGGTGGTATTTGGCGTGAAGGCACCGGTCAGAAGACCAAAGCCAAGGCTGCCGTAAGCCATGTAGCCGATGTTGTTGGCTTTGCAGTAATCCAGCACCGAAGCTTCCATGCGCCGGTCGAACATGTGGTAACCCACTTGGTTTGCGGTCAGATGTCCCGCCGCCTCACAGGCCTGCATCATGGGCACGTCATAGTTGGAGACGCCGTAGTAGCGAATCTTGCCTGCAGTTTTCAGGTCTTCTAGCGCGCCGATGGTGTCAGCGTGAGGTGTCTTGTGGTCCGGCCAGTGAATCAGCATGAGGTCGATGTAGTCGGTGTTCATGCGCGCAAGGCAGCCGTCTGTGTGTGTAGTGACATCTGTCGGCGCGGCGCTGCGCCCCGCCACTGCCGCGTTGCCCGTTTTACCTTCGTGGTAAACGAACCCCACCTTTGTTACAAGCGCTACATCTTTGCGCCGGTTACCGAGGCCGCGCGCAAGCAGTTCCTCGGATGTGTTCGGTCCATAGACCTCGGCCGTGTCGAAAAGTGTGATGCCATGGTCCACCGCCATTTCGACCGCGCGCACCGCGTGCTGGATATCGATGTCTCCGTACTGGGTGGTACCCATCTCCCAGGTGCCAAAACCAACTGCTGAGCAGCGAAGATCGCTGTCTCCGAACTGACGTTCTTCCATGTGTTCACTGCCTCGTATTGTGGATTTTCGTTCCCCAAGAGCGGAATGATCTGAGGCGAACGCATTGAAATCAATACCTGGCGATGGATTTGGTCAGATTCTTGGCTGCTGGAGTGGGGTAGGGCTATCGCCGTGCAGGCTTGTGGTGGCCTGGATACGGAGATTTTGTCAACCCTACCGAGAGATGCGCCACTCAAATCTATAGGTTTCTCGAACTCATGTTTCTTCAGTGCGAGACCCGCTGGCGACAGAGACAGCGGGCTCTGCGCCATCAGCCGCTTTATAATCTGGTGTCGTTCTGTTCGCGGGTTACCTGATCCCTGCTTGTGAGGCCCAGCATGCTGTTTCTGACTTTGAGCAGGGTTCGCCCTGGCGGCCTTTCGAGGAGATGGCAGAGGCTGTCGTTTAGTCTGTTGCTGACTTGCGCGCTATGTGGCGGTGCTGCCGCGCAGGATGCAGTTGGACTATCGATTTTGGGCGCGCCGCAAGCCTACGACCTCGCGAAAGAAGAACCGCACATTGCCTCGAAGCTCCGTTTTGGCCCGAACGGCGCGATCTTGAGTGCCTGGCGCAGGTCAGGCCGCGTCGAGTTCTGGTCACTGGCCAGTGGCACTGCTGAAGTGCGCTGGGATTCGGCGACCGTGTATACGGACAGTCCGGACCTGCAGGAGGCAGTTGGGCTTGTCTCCGGGCGTCTGAAGTTGATGTCCACGGGTCGCAGTGAGCGTCAGCGTGGCATGGCGCCGTCCCATCTGGCGCTTTCAGCAAACCAACGTCTTGCGTTAGCTGCCGACACTCCGGGCGTGGTTCTGCGGGACCTACAGACCGGGCAAGCCCGGGGTTTCGGTACAGAGTTGCCGGTGCGCAATGGTCTGGCGATTTCTCCTGACGGTCGCTATATCGTGGCGGCGGTGGGAAAATATGTCGATGGGCAGCACGAAACTGCCATTGAGATCCATGACATTCATGAGAACCGGCGTGACGTTCTCCGCAGTCCGGGCGTCGTGCTTGGGATGTGGCAGCTTTCGATCTCGGCAAGCAATCGATTGGCGCTTAGCACCCAGCGAAATGGTAAAAGTGGCGTGATGGTGCTGGATCTCGCGAGCAATACGGCGGTCCTTGAGCAAGGCGCGTTCGAGTCGTACTGGGTCCGGGGATTGGCCTTGAGCAAAGACGGGTCCGTGCTCGTGACAGGTGATGAGAAAGGCAAGCTCAGAGTCTGGAACGTGAGCGAGAACCGCAGGGTCTACGAACACTTAGCGGTACAGCCGATTCAGGCCGTCGCTATCGACCATCCCCGTCGGAAACTCGCCTGGTCCCTCTGGGATGGGACGATTCATGTTGTCACGATGGCAGCGAACTATGCCTCGGTCGCAGCGCAGGGTGAGCAGGGGCAAGCAGGTAGCGCGGAAAAGGACTGAGTAGGGCGAGGTCTGCGTTGAATGACGGTTCGGATTCAGGCTGTCCCACAGGTTGTGACCGCGCGGTGAACCTTGTTGCAAGGCATTTCAGGTCATTGGGAAAATTGGCTGTGAGCGCTGATCGGGCCACTAACCTATATGGAAGAGAAGCCGTCGCAGCGCGCCGTTTTGTAAGGTTCTCAGCAGTACCAAGCACCGACGCATTTGCGCTGGTGTTGGGGAACACATGCCCTGCATGTGGCTGAGTGTCTGCGCAAGTCGATTACTGCGCTCCAGTTGCCAAACAAGCCAGCGCCCTCTCTACGTCTGACCGTTAGTATTGCTACGGCCCCCGCATGGCCCGGCAAACTCGGAACCCGCTGATTTTGTGGGTACGGCAGATGCGGTGCGCTACAAAGCCAAGGCCGAAGGCCGCGACCGGCTCTGCAACGGCCTCTTACCGGTTCTTTAGCCCAGCCGCGCGCCGCGAATGTCTTCAGCCAGAGATCGAAACGTCCGCGAAGCGGATATGCGGCATGAGTGCGACTCGCTGCCAGTTCCAGAAGCGATCTGTGCCGATTGCTGCAATCTTGTTCAGCATCTCGTAGAAGTTGCCGGCCACCGTGATGCCACGCACCGGCTGCTGACGTTTGCCATCGTGGCACAGGTAGCCCGACGCACCGAAGCTGAAGTCACCCGCGATAGGGTTGGCGCCCGAGTGCAGCCCCGTAAGGTCGGTAAGCTCAAGATATTTGCCCGCAAGCACGTCTGCGTTCGGACCTGCAGCCACTTCAAGTTGGTGTAGGCTGACACCCAGAGTCGAGCGTGGGCCGCGCGAAGCGTGTCCTGTGGTGTCGACTTCAAAATGTGCGGCGGTTGCGCTGTTGTGCGCGAGTGTCGCAAGGCGCCCGTCGGCAATCATTGCCCGGTTCTCGGTGCGGGTACCCTCGGCGTCGAACAGCGCATAGCCAAAACCCTCAGCGTTCAGCGGCGTGTCAGAGAGCGTGAGCCGCGCGTCAGCGATCACCTCACCAACCTTGTCCCGCATAGGGTTGACGCCGTCTTTGGCTGACTTGCCCGAGAACATCATCTCGAACACGCTGAACAGGTCGACCTGACATTCTTTGTTGAACACTACATCGTAGTGCCCTGATTCCACGGGTTCGCCGTGGAGAAGACCAAGGCAGTTCTGATGGGCTTCTTTGACAATTTCTGTCACGTCTATATCGCCAAACAGTCGGACCGTCTGGCCAAAGCCGTCCATGACGTTCTTGTCGCCTTCTTCCATCAGCGCAAAAGCCATAGCCGAGCACATGCGACTGCGGCTGTAGGCGGTCAGGCCCGAGGTAGTGAAGACGCGGCGTTGCCCGACGCTGTCCGAAACCCCGTTGTACGGGACGTTCTTGACTTTGTCCCGCGCTGCAAGACTGGTTTCAAGTGTGAGTGCAGCGTCGATTTTGGCTTCGATCCCAACTGTCTCCGGTGGGCAGAAAATCGAGTCATCGGTTTTGAGGTCAGCGCTGATGGGAAGGATCTTCTCGTGTTCTTCCGGGCGCGAGAAGCTTGCGTTTACAAGCGCCTGGTCCAACATTGAAGTGAGCGCATCAGGGTCCGCAGCCTCACTGTAGGCTGTACCCACCCGCGCGTCCTTGATGACGCGCAGGCCGAATACCTGACTGGAGGAGACTTTGTGCTCTTCGAGGGCACCGTCTCGGGCTTTGAGTGACAGAGCCTCGCCCTCGTCGATAATCAGGTCACCTGTGGCACCTGCGGCACGGACCTGATCCAGCACCTGGCTTGCAAGCGATTCAATGTCCATTACTGATTTCCTCCGACCAGGATGTCATCCACCTTCAGGGACGCTTGCCCGACGGTTGTCGGGACCGCACCGGATACCGATCCGCACATTCCGCAGGCAAGAGCAAAGTCGGAACCTACCATCGAGATTTCCTTCAGGACGGCGGGTCCGGTGCTGATTAGCGTTGCGGCCTTGACTGGGTAGGCCACCTTGCCGTTTTTGATGTAATAACCTTCTGTCACCGCAAAATTGAACTCCCCAGTCCCGGGCTGTACTGAGCCACCACCCATGCTGGCCGCGTAGATGCCATTGTCGATCGAGCCAATCATGTCATCGAGGCTCGCGTCGCCTGGTTCGATAAAGGTATTACGCATGCGTGAAGCGGGCGCAAATTTGTAGGATTGCCGACGACCGGAGCCTGTCCTGGGCAGCCCGGTCTGCTGGGCTCCGATCCGGTCCGCGAGAAAGTTCTCAAGCTTGCCGTTTTTGATTAACTGAGTGTGCTGGGTGGCGAGACCCTCGTCGTCCACGTTGATTGAGCCCCATTCCTTGACCATCGTGCCGTCGTCCACTGCACTCACCGCCTCGTTGGCGATCATCTCGCCCATCTGGTCATGGAACACCGATGCTTTCTTTGCAACTGACGTCGTTTCGAGTAGATGGCCGCATGCTTCGTGAAAGATCACTCCGCCAAAACCATTGCCCAGGACTACTGGCATCCGTCCGGAGGGGCATGGTTTGGCGCCCAGATTAACGAGCGCCTGACGGGTGGCCTCTTCGCCGGCCTCGGTAGCGTCTATGTCGTCGGCAAGTTCCCAACCGAGGAGTCCGCCATCATTGTGCGAACCCGTGGCCTGCTCACCACCGTCCGAGGCGATAGCGGTCATGGCTGCGCGGATGTAGTTTCGTACATCCTGAGTATGCAGACCTTCGCTGTTGAAGATCTCAACCGCCTGCTCGCGCTGCATGCAGCTGCCACGAGTCTGGGTGATCATGTTGCTTGCGGCGCGTGCGGCCTGATCGGCTCTTAGCAGGTACGCTACCTTGCTTTCGACCGACGCCCCGGCTGTCAACGTATCGCGGGCCGCGTGGATATCATTTGGTGCCACGAAGTCGAACGCGGTGGAGGTGGTCGCCGGGTCGCGCAGGTCTTTCGCAGCGAGTTCACCGACAATCCGACTCAGCTCGTCGGGGTCGGTTTTGTTGGTGTAGCCGTAAAGCACCTTAGTGCCGTAAACGACCCGGATGCCAATCCCAAAATCTATACCCGACTGCACGCTCTGCACGTCGGTGGAGAGCGTCGCGATGTTGTTGACTTGGTTTTTCTCGATGAAGAGCTCAACAAAGTCGGCGCCCAGCGATAGTGCATGATTAACGACGGCATCGGCGGTTTGAGGATTGAGCATGAGTATCCCAGGGTTGACTACATATCGCACAGTTTACGGATTTGGCGCGCGTTGGCTGCAACCTTTGGTTTTGCCAGTCCTGAATGTGCATCGGCTCGGCGCATTTGCCAGCCGAGTTGGGTTCTAGGCAAATCTTCCTGCCAGCATCTGAATGCAGATTCTTTCTAGTTGCACGCTGTCGCTCTTCCAGGTCAGGTAGCGAATCAAAGGCGCAATAAGGCGTATAGCGCTTGCGGTGCGACACTGATTGTATGCCGTTCCTGCTATAGGCAAGACGGTCACGTATGCCGATGCCGAGCAAGTCCCGAGGGTCCTTAATGGCTGGGAGACGGCCGCTCGTCAGACCAGTTGGTCAAGGAGAACCCTGCCTGCGATGAACTTACTCTCTTCCACGTCGTCGAGGACGATTTCGGACGCTATTTCGAGCGAGTACGCGGGAAATTTGCGGAGGATGAGAACGTTGCGAACTCCTGGTTGCGCGGGACTGCTGGTAACGCGAGCTACCTGACGATTCCCTGGCTTTGAGAGTGAGCTCAAAGACCTAATAAAGGACCGAATCACGGATCACTTTGAGCTACCGACAAACCCGCAGGCGACAGGTCGGACGCGAGGCCATCCTTTGGTGCTTCCAGGCTCCTTGCCAAGAAAATGCCCTGAATCGACGCGTAGCCGAGTGACGGCGGCGCTCTGTGCGCTGTGCTGCGGATTCACGCCCGGCCAATCTGACGTACTATCCCCCAACACGGTTACGGAAAGAAGAACATCATGAGCGAAGCCCATTCTGAGCCAGCCGTTGGCAACGTGCTTCCTGGCAAACGTTTCACCGTCAGCGACAATCTGCTGACTGACTATTTCGAGGGTCTTGACCTTGACAGTGCGGCCTTTGCGAACGGCACAGCGCCGGTACCGACCATGATTGCTACAGACGCCGACAACTACTTTGGAGAGTCGGCGTTTTCCCAGCAACGGGGACACCTTTGGATGCGCCAGGAGTGGAATTTCTCGAAGCCCATGCTGGCTGGCGAGACCTACGATACGAGCGCAACCATTACAGATATCTACAAGAAGCGTAATCGCACGATCGTCAACACTGCGATCGAGATGAAGGATGACGCGGGTGCCACAGTGATGACGTTCAATCACCACCAGTCTTTCCTACTGGATGAACCGGTTGAACAGGTGGAATTCCGCGATCCTGCTAAGAAGGAAGGCCGGCGCAAATTCGATGTGCCAGAAGGTAAAGAGATCTCGGGCTTCGACCGCGTTGTCAGTCTCGAGATGTGCGGTCAGTATTTCCATGGCTCGAAGAGCTACCACACCGACAAGGAGGCCTCCCTTGAGTTGGGCTTCCAGGAGGTGGTGGTTGGCGGACGGATGACCATGGCCTATGTTGGCCACCTGCTTGAGGGTTATTACGGTCAGCGCTGGTTTGAGTCCGGGTCGCTGGATGTGAAGTTCACGAATCCGACTTGGCCAAACGATCACCTGTTTGTGAAGGGCGTTGATACCGGACGTTCTGAAGACGGCAACCGCGATATGGCGTTTGCTTGGATCGAGAAAGCGGACGGCACCATTGTGCTGATAGCCCAGGCCAGCGTGGCGGCCTGAGTGTAACCGCAGGTCCTCGAAGGACTGGTGCACGGCGCTCTGCTCCGGCCCAAGGCTCAGCACGCTGGTGCGCTTGGGGACTGTCTGACTTTTTTGTGCGTCAGGCAGGTGCAGGCTCCGTTGCTGCACGCCGTGCGCGTTTACCAATTGTTCGCTGAATCCAAAGCCAAGCAACGATTGATACGGTGATTGTCGTGACGACCCCCCCTGCGTAGATACCACGGTATCCCCACAGCAGATCGCCAAGCAACATCAAAGGGATATTGACCACAATCATCTGCAGGATGGTGATTACAAGCGCTGGCATTGGTTTGCCCAGGGCATTGAAGCTGTTGGTGGCGATGTTGATTACGCCATTTGCGCCGACGGCGATTGGTGCAATAAGCAGGTACGCGTAGGCCATGGCGATCACGGCTGGATCGCTGTTCAGCAGCATCACCATGTATTCGCCTATCGCGACGAAGACGATATACGCAAACACTCCGTACGCAACGACAAAGGTATTGCCGAGGCGCGTGGCCGTCTGCGCGCGATCGTACGCGGAGGCTCCCCAGTTTTGCCCAACGAGCGGCGAGATGCTCATGCCAACCGCCCAGATGACCATGACGAGTATCGACTCGATGCGTGACGCTACCCCGAAGCCCGCGACGACCACTACCCCATGGCTCGCGAGCAGACGGGTCATCACACTCATCGACATGGGCATGATCATGTTGGATGCCATGGCGGGCAACCCCACGTGCATGATGTCCCGGAAAGAACGCGCAAAACCGCCGAGGTCGGCAACGAGCATCCGGTCCCGGAAGACGAGGCAATACACAAAGAGGGTAAATGCCAGGTGGCGGGCGACGACGAAACTGATGGCTGCGCCTTCGAGACCCATGGCTGGGATAGGCCCCAGCCCAAAAATGCAAGGCGGTGCGAGCGCGATGTGTAGGATTGAGCCTAATGCTGAGATGTAGCCCGGTGTTTTGGCGTCCCCGATAGCACGCAGTAGGGTGGTGCCGACAAATGTCATGGTGAAGATCGGCAGGCCAAACAACCAGATCTCCATGTAGACCACAATCAGGTCGAGCACATCGCCTTCCGCCCCTAGCAGGATGAAAATATCCTGGAGGAAAAAGGCGGTGACAATCGCAAGGATGATAGAAGCCGTAGTACCTAGAATGAGGCCGTGAGTTACTAGCCTCTTCACCCGCTCAGTTTCCCGCAGACCCGTGGCCCGGGCGACCACTGACGACGCGCCGATACCCAGGCCCATCGACACACCCTGCAGGGTATAGACAACTGGAAAGGTGAAACTGATTGCGGCCAGTTCGCTGGTGCCTACTTTGCCGATGAAGAACATTTCGGCAAGACTCGCGACCATGAACGAAATCATGCTCAGCATCATGAATCCGGACAAACGGACCATATGGGCGGAAACCTGGCCCTGGGTCAGATCCCGAATATCATTCTGTTCGCTCACTATCTTCCCTGGCAGGCCTTCGAGGAGGTATAGGCGGGTCGTTGACGTTTGAGTCTTGCGCGAGAGCCACCTCGGAGCTCGGCCCCGATTCCGGTCATAATTGGAGTATCTCGTCGCGGAAGGCTGTCAACCAGGCGCAGCGGATCGCCTAGTGCCAATGTAGCGCGAATGTCAGTGTAAGGGCACCGAGCGCCCACTCGCGGACAACCACGAGTGGCATGAGTCGTGGCGTTGGCCCGAACACTGGGGCAAGCCTGTTCTCATCAGTCTGTGCTGCGGATAACACGTCCAGGCCTTTCCCCTGTCAGTTCGTCGTTCTGCAGGATGACTTCGCCGTTGCAGAGCGTCGCGTGGTAACCGACGCCGCGTTGAATGAATCTTGGCGCCTCGAACGGCATATCGCGGACCACTTCTGGCTGGCATTCGGCAACGTTGTCAGGGTCGATGACGTTGATGTCGGCCTTCTTGCCCACCTCCAGGGAGCCCCGGTCGGCTAGGCCGAGGAACTGCGCGGGGTTCGAAGTGAGCCGCCGGATGGCATCCGGGAACGTGAAGAGACCGCGATCTCGCACCCAGTGTGAGAGTACGAAACTTGTGCAGCCGGAGTCCACCATCTGACTCACGTGCGCCCCCGCGTCACCCTGCGCGGGCACAATCCAGTCGTTCTTGATGAGCTGCTCCACACCCTCGAGGTCGACGTTGAAGCCGCGCATGTGGAACCAGCCCCGGCCGTCGGTCTCGTCGGTTAGGCGCAGCCAGGTCTCGACCGGATGCTCGCGTGCGGCGTTTGCCATGTCCCAAACGCTCTCATTTAGTGCGTGCGCGTAATTCGGGCGCGCTTCCTTGCCCATCCAGAACCAGCGCTGCGCTCCGCGTCCGTCTCCCGCTTGCTTCTCGGCATCGATGAGCCGTGTGCGTGTCACCGGGTTGCGAATGGCGGCGAGTCTGTCTTCAAATTTCTTAGCAAGCAGTTCGCGCCATGGGCTGGAATCGAAAGGTGCGCGGGTCTGCAGCCCGGAGAGCCCGCCGCCACTGCGGGGCACCGTGACGGAAGCGACGTTCAGGCCCTCCGCGCGCATGGCACGGACCCTCGCATCCTGTGCCTCGACGCCCGCTTCGACGGCTGCTGAATAGAGTACGCCGCGGGTCAGGCGCGCTTCCTCGGCAAGTAGATCGAACTCGGCTTCAAAGTCGAGCCAGCCCGAAACGGTTTGCATGATACCGCGCTTGCCGATCGCCTTGGCAATCTCGCGAAGCTCGCTGAGCCTGGCGAACGTGCCGGGTATGGCGCGACCGTCCGGCAGGCGGTGAAATTGCATACGGTTGGTTGAGAAGCCAACGGCGCCTTCAGCCACTGACTGTGCTGCAAGGGCCGCGATCTGCTGCACCTCGTCGGCGCTGGGTCGACGCAGCGGCGTCCAGCCGCGGGTATAGCCCTCCGGCTCTTCCACGGCCCGTTCACCCATGACGTAGAACCGCAGTGCGCAGTGCCCGACCATACCGGCGATATTGATGGCAGGGTTGAGCGTCTCTAGGCAGTCGAGGTACTCGCCGTACGTTTCCCAGTTCCAGGGCAAGCCATGCAGGATGGCGCGCTTCGGAATGTCCTCCACGGTCTCCATCATAGCGGCGAGCGTTTCGCGGTCTTTCGGCTTGCATGGTGCAAAGGTCACGCCACAGTTGCCGAGCAGGCTAGTAGTGACACCGTGCCAAGTGATGGAGGTCACCTGAGGGTCCCAGGCAATCTGGGCATCGAGGTGTGTGTGCAGATCAACGAACCCCGGCGTCACCGAGAGTCCGTATGCATCGATTTCCCGCCGACCCGCTTCACTGATGCTGCCTATCTCAGCAATCTTGTCACCGCTGATGGCGATGTCGGCCATATAGGGTTCTCCACCCAAGCCGTCGACGACGGTTCCGCCGCGTATCACTACATCATGGGTCATAGGGTGTCACCGTAAAGTGTGAGTAATGCACTGAGTCTACCGCGTCTGTGGTAGGTCAGGTTTCGTGCAACAGCGCACGGTGGCTCAGAAAATTATCGAGCACATCTATCTGGGTGGAATTGGTTCGCAATACCGCCGAACATCTCCGGCGACTCTGCAGACTCGGTAAGTGCGAACGATGACACTTGAACGCATGAACGAAATCGTTCGCACCGTCGATGGCAATTGGAAGTGCCCGGTGGCGAACGGGATACAGAACTATTCGGCACGTGACGGAGCACCGGCCAAATATAGGCGCGCAAGCTCGAACTTCTTTTTTCTTCCAGAGTGACGATACCCTACGGCTACTAAGGCTTTTGCACTAGTTTGAGGCCATAACAACAGCGGGATGTATTCGTCCTCATTGGCTTAGTTTGAAATGTGCTGGGGCATCGGGTTGATAGTATCCCAGATGCTAGATTGGCCTACCTGCTGTTAGGCTGATGATTCTCTTTGAAACCGGTGTTTGAACTTGGAAATTGCAGACTGGAAATCTGCGGGGCCCATGGCGCCGCTCTATCGTGAGCTTGCTACACTCGATCTGCTTGAGAATATAGCGGAGTTGGATTTCTTTGGGTTCACGGTGGTGCCACCTGAGAAAGTTGGCCCGCCTGAGTTCCACGCGGACGTCAAATCCGCACTGCTCGATGTCATCAGAGAGCGCTTCGGCGCTCCAGGCGCGGACGGGCTCTCCTGGCAGGACGCAAACCAGATCTTCCGGCTGATCCTTTGGGAAAACAGGATCTTTGAAGAACTCTTATTGAATCCAGCCGGCATGGGTCTTGTGCAGTCGCTGCTCGGCACCAACTGCATACTCAGCCTGTTCGACGGTTGGGTGAAAGGTCCGGGCGAAGGGCGCACCCCAATCCATCTCGACCACTGGGACTTCACGCGCAAATCCTTTGCGCATGAACCCAACAGTGCCAACTTTAATTACCTGGTGACCGACTATTCGGCTGACGATGGCGCAATAGCGTTTGTACCGGGCAGTCACAAGTGGCACCGTTCGCCGTCCCCGCCGGAGGTGAAGTACTGGTCCGATCGCGCGCATCCGGTTGAGGCGCCGGCGGGCTCGATGGTGATATGGGGCGATCAGACCTGGCATGGTTCATGGCCGAGGTCCCACAGCGGCGAACGGCTGATGATTCTCGGTACGTTCAGCCGGCCCTATATGCAAACCCAGGAGCCGTTTCGCGACACCGTGACCCAGGCGGCACTCTCGAGAAACCCCGTGCGATTTGCCGGCTTGATGGATGTTTATGGCGGCTTCCCGTTTGGCAAGGAGGATGCTGACGCCCAGCGACTCGCAGCCAACGTCAACAACTCCGTGCTGGAGATCTCGCCTTACCGGTCTCTTTTTGACCGTGAACCTGCTGGCGAGTCTGTGAGCCTGCGACCACGTTATGAATATGAAACGTTTGATCGAGAGCGCTGGCACGCTGGGCATGCGGCACGAATGGCGCGCGCAAAAGCGCGCATGGACATAGCGGATTAGGTGGGCAAGGAATCAATAGGGGAACAAAAATGAGCAATGAATCATTCCGAAGAGAGGTGCGCGATTGGCTGGCCGAGAACTGCCCGGAGTCGGCCCGTGGTCCTGGTGAGACCGTAACCATTGGCTCCAAGCGCCCAATGGCTAACTCTGAACTGCTGGAGTGGCGGCACCGGCTCGGTGAGCGTGGCTGGACTATCCCAACCTGGCCCAAGTCCTACGGAGGCGGTGGCCTTACGGCGGACGAAGCACGAGTGCTTGCCGAAGAAATGCGCGCTATCAAGGCGCGGGCGCCAATGGGGGGCATGGGTACCTCGATGCTAGGACCCACGCTTCTCGAATACGGCACCGAGGAACAGAAGTTGCGCCACATCCCGAAGATTGCCATGGGCGATGTAAGCTGGTGCCAGGGGTACTCGGAGCCGGGCGCAGGTTCTGACCTCGCCGGGTTGCAGACCCGAGCAGTCGACAAGGGCGATTTCTTCGAAGTGAACGGGCAGAAGATCTGGACCTCGGGTGCCAACTTTGCGGATTGGATTTTTGTTCTGGTCCGCACGGACCCTGAAGCACCCAAGCACGATGGCATCAGCTTTGTGCTTATGGATATGCATCAGCCGGGCATCACTGTGAAGCCGATCCAGTTGATCTCGGGCTCCTCTCCGTTCTGCGAGACGTTTTTCGATAACGCGGTTGTCGAGAAAGAGAACCTTGTTGGGCAACTCAACCGCGGCTGGACGGTGGGTAAACGCCTGCTCCAGTTCGAGCGCTCGGGTCAGGGCGGCGTGGGCCCCGCCGCTGCCCGTGCGCCCAAACCATCACGCTCCGCGCCGGCCAGCCCGTTGCTCGATGTGGCGCGAAAGTACGTTGGGACCGATACTAGCGGCGCGATTTCCGATCATGAGTCGCGGGATACCGTGATCCAATTTGGTATGAATCAGCGCAGTTTTGCCTTGACACAACGTCGTGCCCGGGAGGAGAACACCTCCGGAAAGACCATGGGCGAGGCCGCCTCCATCTTCAAGTACTACGGTGCAACTATGGCACGCGACACGGCTGATCATCGGGTCCGTATGATGGGCGCACAGGGTTACGGTTGGGAAGGCGATACGTTCTCGGAAGCTGAACGCGGCGCGACACGCGCATGGCTGCATAGTCGCGCCATCACGATCTACGGCGGCACCAACGAAGTTCAACTTAACATCATCTCGAAGCGGGTACTTGGTTTGCCGGATTGAGCAAGGTGTAGAGTCGGGTGTGACGGCTCGATGGTCGCGCACCTGGCAAGCCAATGTGCGCTGGGTTTCAGCCGGACAAGAGTCACGCGCCTTCTGCTTGCAGCCAGGTGCTTACTTGATTGGATGCCCTGGTGTTGCGACCCAGGAGCTTGACACAAGCAGCAAACATGCTCGCTGATGATGACGCGCTTTGGCAGCAGGTCACCGTGTCCGAGATAATGGCTGCCCCCCGGCTTCCTGTTCTTCTGCAAGACAATGTCGTGACTTCGCTCTCTTTCGAGCCTAATTTGGCGCGAATGTCGGGCATTGAAAAGAGTGCACTATGGCTACTCAAACCAGCTACTCACTCCACGCGCTCGAGCAACTCAAGAACCAGGCGAAGGACCTACTGCGTGCCTACAAGGCTTCGGAAAGAGTCGCCTATAGAACGATGATCGAAGCGCGCGAGCTCTCTGAAGAAGGCTTTGCGTGAGCTGCGCTTCGACCTCAAGAACGCTCACCACCGATGCCTTTGCTCTCGTGCGCAGGAACCATGGTCTTGATGGTCTGTTCGGTTGCTGCCGCGTATCCCAATCGCAAACCCGATAACTGCTCCGTTTCCCTCGAAGAGCGAGCAGTTGATGGCCACCAGAATCGAACCCGGGGTGATGCCAATACTCGAAGCTCTTCCACGGACATTGCGTTTTCCCTAGTCTTTGGGTGTACCACAAATAACGTCGGTATGTCGGCTTCTTTTCTTCCACGTATCACTTGGCTTGCTAGCGGTTTGTTGCCGACTAAGTCGCCGGGACACACCCGCGTCGATACAGCCCGGGCTTTGCCTCGCCGTACTCTGCCGCCGCGACGAAACCTGGCAACGCACGCAGGCGCTTCAGATAGGCCAGGGTCCTTGGTGAACGTTCACTGGCGAGATCCATAAGCCCCCAGCCGTGGAAGGTCGACAGACTCCAGCCGCACATCGTGTCGGCGACCGAAAAGCCGCTCTCCATAAGGAACTCGCTGCCACTCCGCTCAAAGTGTGATTCGAAGTGATCGACATTGGCGTTGAAGACTGCGCGCATGGGGTCGAGGGCCTCGGCCTTTAACTCTTCCAGGCCTTTGTTCTGCGCCATGAGCTTCGGCAGCAGTGGCACCCGGAACGTGATGCAGGTCTCGGCCATTGAGATCCAGTATAGGAGGTCGAAGCGTTCGGCTGGAGTCCCCAGCAAGTCTCGGTTGTCGCGGTACGTCTCTGCAAGAAACTGCGAGATCACGCCTGACTCCGAGATGTGTTGATCACCATATTCCAGAGCAGGTACTTTGTGCGCCGCTTTTACGCCCAGGCTCTGCATCTGCGGACCGTATGGCTGCGATGGGTCTAGCAGGCAGATCTCGTAGTCGTGAACCTCAAGCTCCTCTAGAAGCCAGATGCAGCGGAATGCGCGTGAGTGCATTCCGGTCGCGGTGACGTGATACAGCCTTGGGATACTCATAGTGATTAGGGAACCAGGATTTGTTTGACAGATCTATGCCCGCTACTGACGAAATGCTGGCGCTAGGCGTCATGGCGATCATAAGGTAAACGCGGTTCGGTGCTGCGACGCGGTCACAGCATGAGCGAGTAATGCTTCGCGCTCGATTTCCTGGATGTGCTTTAGAGCCTTACGCTTGATTCGTTTGAGCTCATTGATTGCGGCAGTGGAGAAAAGACGCTCTGGGCAGTGTTCAAGCGCATTCATGCCGGTGTCTGGAATTCTGTGCAATCTCTTATCCGGGACCGTATCGAGGTGGGAGCAAAAGCGACGCTCGAAGGGAAAGGCCGGGAAGTTATCAAGCAAGGGAAGCAGAAGGCTGACTCGAAGGTTTGGGGCAAACTGAAGGGGCTTCTTAAGCGTTAGACGATTGGGTATGGTGGCGAGCTGTTGAGCAGCAGGGCCGGAGTCGACCAAATGTCGAGAGAAGCGGAAGCGAAAGCACTGATCCTGGAGGTATTCCGGGAAACGGACTTCGTCAATGAATCGGTGGGATGGGACGGCAGTGACAGCGAGACGGCGCTCGCTCAGCTGCGCCAGTCGGTTAATGCGATCAACAAGGCCTGCAGCGCGTACCTCAACGGCCAGGACACCACACCACATCTTGATCAGTTTCTGCGCCGCCAGCTTGAGGCCGATGTCTACGAGGAACTAGAAATATGGGGCAAGTTTTCTCCACCGCCCCAGTTCATTGACCACGAAGACAAAAATTGAACGAAATACTAGGCGCGGTCAATGCGTAGGGTCAATCAGTTCACGACCTGCGCCGCGCCTCCATCCTCTGATGCAAGGCGAACTGGGTACTCAATCCAGAGAGTTGGTACTTGAGTTTGGAGGGAGGGTTTAGTGATGCGACCCGTGCGAGCCGCATCACCTGATCCCTGATCGCCAGGTTGGAACCTGGCGGGGAACTTACTCAGCCGCGATGGAACTCGCGGATCACCTCGCCGGGGCGGTTGCTGGTGTGTTCGCAGTTGCGAACCACAACTTCGCCAGCCACGATCGTGGCGTCATAACCCGTGCTTTTCACCGTGAACCGGCCACCGCCATGCGGGAAGTCGTTCACGTACTCCGCGTGGTGCGTGCTCAGGTTCTCGTAGTCGATCACGTTGATGTCGGCGTGCCAGCCTTCTTTCAGGACACCCCGCTCTTTTAGACCTAGGACTTCGGCAGACTTGCCGCTGATGCGGTTAACCGCTTGCCCAAGCGTGTACACGCCTTGCTTGCGGGTCAGTTCTGAGAGCAGCACGGTCGGTGAGTCGGTGTCGGTGAAGAAGCCAACATGGGCGCCAGCGTCTCCCAGCATCGGTACCACGTGCGGCAGGCGCATGTAGTTCCACTGGTTCTCGAGTGCGCCGCCAAACATCCACATGTTGAAGAATTCACGCCCTTCGGAGGCGATCAGGCGGTCAACGTAGACTTCTACTGGGTCTTTGCCTTCAGCTTCGGCGAGCTGAGCCAGGCTGGCCTTGCGGTCGAAGTCGAGGTCAGGCTTATCGCCGAGGCCGAACGGATGCAGCATACGGGCCAGCATCTTCAAATCGCCGGCTGCGATGCCTTCCTTGATTAGCGTCTCGCGGGTCTTCTCGTTGCGCATTGCGGCAACACGATCGCCGATGGTCGGCAGCGCCATTAATTCGCGCCATGCGGGCGACTTCTGGGTGAACGGTGACAGCTGTGCAAGGCCAAAGAACGCGCCGCTTGGACGGGTGTGGCAAATGCTGGCGATGCGCTTGCCGTCCTGGTTGCCTGCGTCGAGGAACTCGTTCCAGCGGCCCACGCCGCCGTCGCCTTCACCCCCGGCACCGCCGGAGAACAGAACCTGACAGCCCGCGTCCATGCCGTCACGGAACATCTGTAGTTCAATCTCGTAACGCGTTGCCATGTCGTTTGCAGATTGGAACAATGCACCCTGACCGCCGCCAGCAACTACGGCTTCCTGGATCGCCTTTGTTTCGCGCAGGTCGGCCCAGGTGCCCGGCGTGCAGCGCCCGTCGGGGACCTTGTGCTGCAGGAAGCGGGAGGTTGAGAAGCCAACCGCGCCGCCTTCCATGGACTCCTTGACCATCTGGGCGATGTACTTGAGCTCTTTGTCGTCAGGCTGCGCGCCTTCGTCCATGGAGCGATCACCCATGGCCTCGTAACGGACGGAGGAGTGGCCAACCAGACCCACGACGTTCAGCGCGGGCTTGAGGGCCTGTACCGAGTCGAGGTACTCGCCGTAGCTCGTCCAGTCCCACGGGAGGCCGTCCATGATGGCGTCGGCCGCGATGTCCTCGACAGCTTCCATCAGCTCGGCGAGGTAGCGGCGGTTTTTGGGTCCGCAGGGCGCGAATGTTACGCCACAGTTGCCGATCAGCGCGGTGGTGACCCCATGATAGGAGGTCGAAGTCATCATTGGGTCCCAGCCAATCTGGGCGTCGAGGTGGGTATGCAGGTCAACAAAACCTGGCGTAACCACCTTGTCGGTCGCGTCAATCGTGTCTTTGGCGGTGTCGCCACTCATATCACCAATTCGGCTGATGCGCCCGTCTTTGACGGCAACATCAGCACGGATGCCCTCGGCGCCACTGCCATCTACCATCGTGCCGCCGGAAATAATCAGGTCGTGTTCCATTCAAAGTCCCCCTCTGAATTGCTTTTTTTGATCGTTGACTCCCTAACCTTAGCAAAATGAGAAATATTCGGCGACGCTGGTGCACCATTCGCGTGAGCTATGTTGAGCACGCCCGATTTGGCAAAGACGCTAGGATCTGTCGTTGAAAACGCTTGGCATCGCCGGATCTCGCTAATGCTTGACACCTTCATCGTGCGCCTGCGCAAGGCAGGCCTGTCGGTTGAAGTGGGTCCGGATGAGTCCATTGTAGACGCACTCAGTCGCATCGGTGTCTACCATCCCGTTTCATGTGGTGGCGGTGTCTGTGGGGTCTGCCTCGCTCGGGTGGTTAGCGGAGAGCCCGATCATCGGGATTTCCTACTCAACGATCGGGAACGAGAGGCCAGTCTGATGGTCTTGTGCTGCTCGCGCTCGTTGAGTCCGCTCCTCGAGCTGGATATATGACCGCAGGCTTTTGCGGCAGCTGTGTCTAAGGTTTGCAGGCCGATTCGCGCGCTCGGCGTGAACAAAGTTGGCCAGCGCTTGCTGCGGTATGGCCGGGTCGGCGGTAGTCGATTTGGCTCCTAAAGAGCATCTGGCAGCCAAAGCTAGCTGTTCTCTGGTGTTGGTGCATAACCTGAGCATTGGGGTTATCCCAAACTAATGCCGTGCAGCAATACCATCAAGTTCAATAGCGTTTGCTCGCCCGACTGCTTTATGACATTCCGATGTGTACCGACCGGAAATCGTGCAGCGGACTGTTCAGAGGGGTCCTACATGACCTCGTCACATGGCTTCAACCAGCGCCCAGGCCTTCTCCGCGCGGGCTCTTACCTGCGCTTGCTGCTGCTCGAGCTGAAACTCGGAGCTGGCGATACCCTGCAGGCCTCTGGCGTACACGCCTTGCACGATAGAGGCGAGCCGGAACAGGTTGTAGGCAACGCAGAAGTTCCAGTTGGGTACCGGGTCCCTGCCGGCGTGCCGGCAATAGGCCGCGACATAGTCCCGTTCTGAGGGAATGCCACGCTCATCCAGTTCATTGATGAACTCATCAAACTCAGCGTGATAGGCGTAAGCGCAGTGATAGGAGAGATCACCCAGAGCGTGGCCAAGAGTGGAGATCTCCCAGTCGAGCACCGCCACTACTTTTGGCTCGGTCGGGTGCACGAGAACATTGCCCACCCGGTAGTCGCCATGGATGACCGAGATTTCCTCCCAGTCTGGGACGTTAGCTGGCATCCAGCGCATCAGTTCGTCCATTTCCGGAATGTCGTCGGTTTTGGCCGCAACGTATTGTTTGGACCAGCGGTCGATCTGGCGGGCGAAGTAGTTGCCCGGCCGGCCATGTTTCGCAAGTCCGACTGCCTCGTGGTCGACCGTATGCAGTGCGGCGAGTACCCGAGCGAAGTCGTCGTAGAAGGTGGAGCGTTCGGCTGGCGTGAAGCCGGGGAGTTCGGATCGAGTGACCCGCCCGTCGATCATCTCCATGACATAAAACTCACGCCCGATCACATCAGGGTTGTCGCAGAAAAGGTGCATCTTTGGTACGGGCACACCGGTCTCTTGCAGCGCATGCATGACCCGATACTCGCGGTCAACCTGATGCGCCGAGGGCAGCAGATTGCCGGGCGGGCGCTTGCGCATGACCCAGCGGTGGCTGCCGGACTCGACTAGAAAGGTTGGGTTCGACGAGCCACCGGAGAACTGCTGCAACGCCATGTTGCCGCTGTAGCCCTCGAGATGCTTTGCGAGATACTTGTCTAGGGCGCTTTCGTCAAATTTGTGCGCCTCGCGCACATCGCTGAGTATGGGTAAGTTGTCCTCGGTCTGGTCCAGAAGCTCCATTGCTCAGATCTCACCCAGGAATCGGATGAGCCGCTCGTTTACAGCGGCAGCCGCCTCCTGCTGGGTCCAGTGGCCGATGCCGGGCAGCACAATCACATCTCGCAGATCCGTGACGGTAGCGCGCATGGCTCCTTCGACCTGCTCATTGAAGGGCACTACGTCGCGATCACCTGCCATAAAGAGGGCGGGCTGGTCGATCTTGCGGCCCTGGAAGGAACCGCCAAGTTCCCAGTTCCGGTCGATGTTGCGGTACCAGTTCAGGCCCCCGCGAAAGCCCGAAATCTCAAACCGGGACGCAAAGTAGGCAACATCGTCTGCCGAAAGCCAATCGGGCAGATTGTTAGCAGGGTCCGGCATGTTCTCCAGCATGAACGATGTGGCGGGTGGTAGCTCTGCGTTCGGGTCGAAGGCGCTGCTCCTTTCTCGCGCACCGCTGGCGCCGACTAGCATTTTGCGCATGGTTTTGAGGATGTCGTTTTGTAACTCGTGCTCCGCGACGCCCGGTGTCTGAAAATACAGCTGATAGAAGAACCGGTTACCAAACATTTTCGCGGCACTGGTCATTGGCGCGGCAGGCCCACGGTCGGTTGTAGGGACCGAAAGCGAGGCCACTGCGCGGAAAACATCTGGGCGCATCAGCGCCGAGTTCCAGGCGACGGGAGAGCCCCAATCGTGGCCAACGATCACAGCCTGCTCCTCGCCCAGGGCAGCCACCAGCCCCACGATATCGCCCACGAGATGATGGATTGTGTACGAGTCGATCGGCTCCGGGCAGGTGGTTTCACCGTAGCCCCGCTGGTCCGGGGCCACCACGTGGAAGCCTGCATCGGCCAACGCCGACAACTGATGGCGCCAGGAATACCAGGATTCTGGGAAGCCATGGCACAGCACGACGAGCGGGCCGCTGCCGGCCTCTGCGATGAACATGTCGAGTCCGTTGCTCGGGACCGTTCGATGGGTGATTTCTGCCATGGTGTTGTCTCCTGACGGTTGATCGAATCACACACCTTTCGCGGCGTCGATGCAACGTTGAGCTCCAATCTGGCCAGGCGTTTGGCGGACCCGGGTCCGCTGTGACACCCTAGGGCTATGGAGCAGTCGAGTCATACAGTTCGGGGCGGTGAGTTTGATCGGGGTCTCACGGACATCATGCGTGTGGTGAGCGCATGTTGGCCGTTCGCTCGACCGTATCTGAAACACATCATCGGCCTTTACCTGATTGGATTGGTGCTCTCTGGCATCGCGCTCGTTTCGGGCTTCATGGGCGCAGATATCTTCAACAACAAGATCCTTGTTGGTGACAAGTTGCAGCCATTTCAGGCATTTGTCCTGGTGCTGGACGAGAGTTATGTGATCGTCAGCGACGATACCGATGCCGTCGAGGAAGGCATGGGCAATGCGGAACCTCCTGACGCCAGGGAAAGTGCTGGTACCGAGGGCGACACCGTCCCTACGAGCAATAATGTTGCCCCTGCTGGGGCATCGAACGAATCGGACGACGGTGAGACACGCGGCGAGCAGGCCACCAAGGACCCGCTCACCAAAGAACAGCGCAAGGTGGTGCGCAATCGCTTTCTGATCTGGAGCATCCTGGGCGGGATCGTGCTGTTGGGTTCGATCGCGACCCTGCCACTCTACGGCATGTGGATCTGGCATCAGATCAATCGAGATTTGCGCGTGCGCATGCTGGAGAATGCCGAGCATCTATCCCTCGGGTACCACGCCGACTCCCGCGCGGGGGATGCCATTTACCGTGTGTACCAAGACAGCATGATGATTCT
>PAWP01000123.1 GCA_002714125.1 Gammaproteobacteria bacterium | reverse complement strand
AGGATGGTGTTACTGCATCGCGTTGTTGAAGCAGGGCACGCCAGAGGCCCGGCGCAAACTAGATCGCCAGATCGAGGTCGCCGGTCGCGCGGGGATTTACGAGCCCATGTTAGGTGCATTCCTGGCATTGCAGTCATTCGCCAGGGTCTGGTTCGACCAGGCACCCCCGGATCACATGCAAGCCGTTGAAATCGCAACTGACCATGTGATGACCCATGTTACAAAAGTGCTCACCGCCATTTGGCTGGGTGAGTCACCCGCGCATACAGACGTCGAAAAGGTCGGCGCAGCCGCGTTCGCACTGAGCGCGGGCGGGATCGATTGGCTAGCAGGCGAGTTCGGTGCGGTCACCCGCGCTGGCTTACCTGCGGACTCCATTCACCTACGTGACCTGCCAGACACCGAAAGCGTCATGCTAGCGCTGATGCCGCGGATTGAACCTTGGGAACGCGCCCTAGCGGCGCTCTCAGTATTGGCCCCGGATCACAAAGCCGCAGCCAGCGAGGAAGTTACCCGGCTTGTGTGGATTCTGGAACGCTCACAATATGGCAACCGCCTGAATCTGATCCCGAAAGAGCAGAAGGCCACCAAACGCGGCACCTGGTCACAGGGCCGCAACGTGGCACTCAAACGCCTGGCAGAGAGGCCGCAGTCCATCGCGGGCCTGACCGCCCACGACGAGAAAATTCTGCGGCACATCGATCGCGAACCGCACCGGTATGGCCAGGCAAACTGGGAGTTGGACCAAAGCGCGGCAATGCTCGCTGCTGCAGGTCATCCACTGGTCTTCTTTGAGAACCAGCTCGATCAGCCCGTCGGGATCGAGGCCAGACATCCGGAGATGACCGTCCGCAACGAAGGTGACGAGGTCCACATTTCCATCTTCCCCTTCGCTGCGCCAGTACAGGGGCTGGTCGATTCTGAACGGGTGTTCCAACCCGATTCCATCGTGGTTGAGAGCAAGCGAAGGCTGGACGTCTTCGCTTTCAGCGAAGAGCACAAACAGATTAGCCGGATTCTGGGTGCCGATGGTCTGACCGTCCCGGCTGACGCGAAGGAAAAGGTCCTCGAGAGCATCGCGGCAATCTCACCACTGCTAACGATTCACTCAGACCTAGATGGCACCGGCACAGATCTCGAACGGGTTGATACCGACCCCCACCTCTACCTAAACCTGCAGCCCCAAGGGGATTCCATCGCTCTGTCCGCGGGAGTTCAGCCCTTCGGCGAGGGCCCGCGGTTCCTCCCCGGCGAAGGCGGTGCGGCTGTTATCACCGAAATCGACGGCAGGCGAGTACAGGCGAACCGCGACCTCAAGGCTGAACGTCGCCTGCTCGACATAGTACTTGCGCGTTGCACAGGCCTGGTCGATGAGTCAGCGGGGCGGTGGCGTTTCCTGGACCTCGAAGCAGCACTCGAAGGGCTCGTGGAACTGCAAACGATGGAAGAGGTGGTCTGTGCCTGGCCCCAAGGCAAAGCTCTGACCGTGCGCAACGCCGTAGGCAACAGCAGCGTCTCGCTGTCGATACGCGAGCAGAATGACTGGTTCGAAGTCGACGGCGAAGTGCGAACCTCGGAGCAGGACGTACTCGATCTACAAAAGCTGCTTACCATCATGCGCAATGCACCCGGGCGCTTCATTCAATTGGGAGAAGATGAGTTCATCGCCCTCACCGACATCTTGCGCCAGCGCCTTGATGCCATCCGCAGCGTGTTTGACGAAGGCCGCGTGCCGAAGGTCGCGGCGTGGCATCTGGATAAGGCCATCAGCGAACTAAATGTAGACGCTGACCATGGTTTCCAGGCGTTCCAGGACAGGCTGCAGCATGCCCGGGACCTTACCCCGGAGTTGCCGGGCGGGATCATGGCGGATCTGCGAGACTATCAGCTCGAGGGCTATCATTGGCTTGCAAGACTTGCCGACTGGGGCGCAGGCGCGTGTCTGGCCGACGACATGGGCCTGGGCAAGACCCTGCAGTCCATTGCTATGCTCATGTTGCGAGCGAGCGCGGGTCCAGCGTTGATCATCGCGCCAACCACGGTATGCCAGAACTGGCTAAACGAGGTTAGGCGTTTCGCACCCCTGCTTCGCGCCAGTCAGTTTGGTACTGACAACCGCGCGGACGAGATTGAGTCTCAGGGCCCAGGCGACATATTGGTCTGCAGTTACGGCCTCCTCACGGCCGAAGCCGACCTCTTCGCCAGCCGCGCCTGGCATACGATCGTTGCTGATGAAGCACAGGCCTTCAAAAATGCCGGCACGCAGCGCTCCCGCGCCATGATGAGGTTGTCAGGAGACTTCCGCATGATCACCACCGGGACACCTGTTGAAAACCACCTCGGCGAACTCTGGAACCTTTTCAACTTCATCAACCCGGGCCTGCTTGGCGGCTTCAGCACATTCTCTGAGATCTTTGCTCGCCCCATCGAAAGGGGTGACGAAGACGCTGCCATGCGACTACGCAACGTGACGCGGCCGTTCATCCTGCGCCGCCTGAAACAAGACGTGCTCAAGGAGCTGCCACCCCGCACCGATATCACTATTAGGGTTGAACTCAACGATCAGGAACATACTCTTTACGAGGCGCTGCGGCGGGAGGCCCAGGCCGATCTAGAAAGTGTCGAGGATGGCGAAGCCAACATGATTGCGCTTGCGCGCATCACCCGCCTGCGCCGCGCCGTGTGCAACCCGGCGCTGGTACTGCCCGACGCAAACATCCCTTCATCGAAGCTCGAGCGGTTTGGGGAGTTGGTCACTGATCTGCTTGCGAACGGGCATCGGGCCCTCGTATTCAGCCAGTTTGTCGCACATCTACAGCTAATTCGGCGCTATCTCGATGGGGAAGGCATTAGCTACCAGTACCTCGATGGCAGCTCACGCCCGGCCGACCGGACCCGGGCTGTCGATGCCTTCCAGGGCGGCGAGGATGATCTGTTCCTGATCAGCCTAAAGGCAGGCGGCACCGGGCTCAACCTCACCGCCGCCGACTTTGTGATCCACATGGACCCCTGGTGGAACCCAGCAGTGGAGGATCAGGCCAGTGACCGAGCGCACCGGATCGGCCAACAGCGGCCGGTCACCGTCTACCGTCTGATTTGCGTCGACACGATCGAGCAGAAAATTGTTGAACTGCACGAGAGGAAGCGGGACCTGGCAAGCGACCTGCTGGCTGGAAAAGACGCCGCCGGGCGCCTGACTTTTGATGAAATGGTGGCGCTGATTGCCACACCGGCCGGCGCGCGCTAGAAATTCAGTCCGCTTCGAGCCGCGCCTTACGGGCGTCGATAAAGCTTTTGATGAAGAAAACCATCGCGACAGCCGAGCTTGCCATCATCAGTGCCGCCCGGATCGCCGCCATGGCATCTTCCCTACCCAAAGCCCCGCGCAGCGGCATGAACAGCGCCACCAGCACAATGAGCGTCAGAACCACTGCAATGTGCGCCACGATCTTGTTCTCCGCCTTGACGCCCGGCAGACAGGCGAGCAACAGCACGCCAAACGCAGCGGGAATCAACGCCGTGATTGAGGGCGTTGCCGAAGCGAAATAGCCCCACGCTGCAAATAGAATAAGGATCAGGGCGTTGATCAGAGAAGCAACAAACGGCGACATAGGTAGGTTCACAGTGAATGCATGCGTGCCATCTTATCAGGGCAGAGCGCCCCGTCTTGTGCACCGGGCCAAAAAACCGACCCGGCTACAAACGCTCGTCGCAAGCGACGCTACTTAAGCGGCCGGGAGCACTTCCATCACAGGGCGAAAGGCGGGCCGCACCACACGGTGCGACCCGTCGGTCAGTTCGCGCTCAGCCGCCGTTGCGCAGCACGCGACCCGAACGCTCACCCGTATGCTCATCTTTCTCGAGCATCACCGCCCCATTTACCAGCGTCGCTTCATAGCCGACCGCTTTCTGGATCAGGCGCGGCGCACCGTTGGGGAAATCGTGCACGAGCCGTGGCTGGCGCTCGGCCACGCGGTCGAGGTCTATCACGTTGATGTCTGCGCGCTTGCCCGCAGCGAGCACACCACGATCATCCATCCCGATGACGCGCGCCTGAGCGCTGGTCATCTTCCGCACCGCTTCTTCGACAGAGAAAACACCCTCATCACGGTGCCAGTGCGCAAGCAGGAATGATGGCCAGCCCGAGTCCATGATCTGACTCACGTGGGCGCCCGCATCACCAATGCCGGGCAGGATCCAGTCCGCCTTTAGGAACTCGATAACCTGGGCAAGGTTGTGGTTAAAAAAACGTACGTGGAATAGCGCTTCACCGTCCGTGTCGTCCATGTACCGCAACCACGTCTCCACCGGATGCTCACCGGCCTCTATGGCGAGCGCCTGCAGCGACTCATCGCGACCCTTGGTGTAGTTCGGGCGATCCGCATTGCCAATGTAATAGTAGTCACGAGTGCGCTCGGCAATGGCAGGGTCATGCTTCGCGCTCTCGATGAGCTTCCTGCGGAAGTCTTCGTTGCGAATCGCCTGGAGCCGCGTATCAAAATTCATCGCCCGCAGTTCATCAAACGCGGGAGCGGCAAAGAGAATGTCGGTCTTCAGCCCAGAGAGGAAACCCCCACTGCGGGGCAACGTCAGGCCACTGACATCCACGCCGTCCGCGCGCATGGACGCAATCGCCTTGTCATAGCCTGTCAGATCACCCTCCGCGCCGGGGTTGAATGGCGCGCTGAACAGCAGGCGCGTGCCTGCCTCTTTTGCTTGGGTTGTGATGAGACTCATTTCATCGGCAAGATTGCTGTAGTTCAAGACAAACTGCAGGATGCCCCCTGCCTGGCCTACGGATTTGGCAATCGCCTCAAGCTCACCTGTCTTCGCGAATGTGCCCGGGATGGAACGGCCATCGGGGCCAACATGGCCAGGTAGCCGATTGGAAGAGAAGCCAACTGCGCCCTCCTTGATGGACTGGCCAACGAGAGCCGAGATTTGCTTGACCTCATCGTCGGTAGGATGATCTTCAATCGCCCGCTCTTCCCCCATGACATAAAGCCGTGAAGCACAGTGGCCAACAAGGCCGGCGAGATTGATGGCTGGGCCCAGGCGCTCGATCGAGTCGAGGTACTCGCCATAAGACTCCCAATCCCACGCGAGACCCTCCATGATCGCCTGCTTGGGGATGTCTTCAACGGTTTCCATAATCCCCGCTAGGGTTGTCTGATCCGACGGTTTGCAGGGGGCAAACGTCACTCCACAGTTGCCTATAAGTGCCGTCGTTACGCCGTGCCAGGAGGCGGGCGTCAGCAGTGGGTCCCAGCCCGCCTGCGCGTCAAAGTGGGTGTGTAAGTCTACAAAGCCTGGCGTGATGGCGTTGCCATTGGCATCTATCTCACGCTTCCCATTACCTTGTACCTCACCCACCGCCGCAATTGAGTCGCCGTCAATCGCTACGTCTCCACGGTACGCGTCTGCGCCCGTGCCATCGACGATCAGACCGTCGCGGATTACCAGGTCATGTGCCATCTGAACTCCCCTTCAGTGTGCGTTTTGTTTGTGCTGTTAAGCCACCTGTGCAGAGTGGGCTCTTTGACCTAGTCTGCCTCATAAGCAAAGGACGCACCATGTGTGCGCAGTCAACCCAACTGATCGGACCATTAGAATAAGTCGTTGGACGAGCCGTCGCGAGGGATACATGCTTGAGCGGATACGGGGCTCACCATGACTATTGAGCAGAGAAAGATCACGCCGAGACCTTTCTGCCGGATACGCTCCGGAAACACCGAACGCGCCTGTATAGTCCAGGGCAAACACGGTTCGGTCTGCCTCTGTAAGCGCCGGTACGATCACGGCGCCATCCTTATCCTATTACACGCACCGTGAGAACTTGCTGGGCCTGATGCGAGCCGAATTCAGTAAAAGTCCACGTACTCTCAAAGGAATTGTCCCACGACTGTGTCGAGGCACCGGAAGCCACCGGCGTTGCTCGTTTACCAGCGCAACGACATCGACTGCCGACAGAACGTGCCCCAATAACTTCTACATGTGATTCCGCGTAATGTAACCATCGACCCTGGGTTCGATGTGTACAGAAGTCGCCACCTTGAAAAGAAGTCTTCAGGGAGGCTCGCCGGGCGGTGGCAAAGCCAATCGTCAGCAGACTGGTTCCGCCAGCCTCAGAACGGGCGAGATTGATCTCGCCGTACGGCGGACGCGTTTTTGGTAGGGTCTGTAGAACCACTTCAGCAGGGCAAGCTCTATGAGCCAAAACGACGAACTGAAAGCACGTGGCGAGGCTGTCATTCCGGGTGGCATGTACGGCCACATGTCCACCTACCGAATGTTGCCTGAGGGCTACCCGCAGTATTTCCAACGCGGCGAAGGATGCCGTCTGTGGGACGTCGACGGCAACGAGTACATCGACTTCATGTGCAGCTACGGGCCAATGATCGCAGGTTATGCCAACCCGCGCGTACGCGCAGCAGCCGACCGGCAGCGGGAGACCATCGACATCGGTAATGCACCCGCGCCCGTAATCGTGGAGTTGGCGGAAAAGTTGACGCGCCAGATCAGCCACGCCGAGTGGGCCATCTTTGCCAAAAACGGCAACGACTCGACCACCGTCTGCAATCAGATTGCGCGTGGCCGTGCTGGAAAGCGCAAAATCCTGGTCGCCAAGGGCGCTTATCACGGCGCCCAGCCATGGGCCTCCCGACGTACCAAGGGCACGCCGGAAGAAGACTATATGCACTTCCCAATGTATCGGTTCAACGATATCGAAAACGTGACCGAAGTAGTCCGTACGCACAGCGGCGACATCGCCGGAATTGTTGTGTCAGCCTTTCGGCACGATGCGGGATTCCACCAGGAACTCACCGATCCCGATTTTGCCAAGGCGGTGCGGGCGTTGTGCGATCAAGAAGATGCCGCTCTGATCCTCGATGACGTACGCGCCGGGATGCGCTTATCGCTTGATGCATCGTGGGCGGAACACGGCGTCCACCCCGATCTGTCAGCGTGGGGCAAGGCCATCGGCAACGGCGAACCTATTGCCGCCATCCTAGGCAGTGAACCCTGGCGCGAAGCGGCAGCCAGCACCTTTGTTACGGGCTCGTTCTGGTACCAAGCTGCCCCCATGGCCGCCAGTATCGAAACACTCTCTATCCTGGAGGAGGAGAACGCGCCGGTTCGGCTAAAAGCGCTAGGGCAGCGGTTTCGGGACGGCATCTATGAGCAGGCCCAACGGCACGGGCACTCCGTACTGCAGTCAGGCCCGCCCGTGATGCCAACTCTGATGTTCGAAGATGACAAAGACTCCAAACTAGGCTTTGCATTCTGCCAGGCAGCTCTTAAACAAGGCGTCTTTCTGCACCCGTGGCACAACATGTTCTTGTCGCTTGCCCATACCGAGGAGGACATTGACCTTGCCCTCGAGGGGACCGAACGGGCATTCGCCAGCCTCTGAACCTATCGAGCGAGCACCGGTTTCACCAACGAATCTATGATCGAGCGCCTGGCGCGTAAAGACGACAACGCAACCATCATCTGAGAGATGAGGTCCGACTGGCTGGTGCTAGGCGATGTGTGGAATCAGACCGGCTTGTATGTCCTTATGTGCGATCTGGTTGCAGACTCCATCAATGATCTGCCTGTAGATGCACTGCTCACGTTCAGCACAGACAAGTTGGCAGCCGACGCGCTGCTCGCACTGACCCACGCAAACTGGATCAACCACGACGTATTGGGCAACCGTGACACCCAACTGCATTCCCACTCGACCAAGGGCCTGCCAGTGGCAGTACACCTGGCTGATGCTCCCCCAGTGTTTGGCTCGCTGGCCCTGCTGCCGCTAATATCGCGCGCACTCTAATTCAAAAGAGGGCATAAACGACATGCCAGGTAAACTCGAAGGCCGTACCGCACTCATCACTGGTGGCAGCCGGGGTATTGGCCGGGCGATTGTGAATCGCTTCGCCGCTGAAGGAGCCAACGTAGCCATCAACTACACCAGCAATGCTGACGCCGCCGAAGAAGCCGCAGCCGCGGCACAAGCTGCGGGCGTGATCGCCAGGATCTACAAAGCCAACGTCGGCGTCGAGGCTGACGTGGTTAGCATGTGTGAGTCGGCCATCGCTGATTTCGGCACCATTGATGCACTCGTCAACAACGCTGGACTGGGCTCGGCATACATCAACCGGCCCAGCGTCACGGATGCCACCAACGAGCAATGGACGACCTTGCTGGACGTCAACGTCTGGGGACCGATCTGGCTTTGTCGGAATCTGGTACCACATCTACGCCATTCGGCACGAAGTGATGTCATAATGATTTCATCTATTGCAGCCCAGGCACTGAACCCCGGCTTCGGTGTGTACTCGGTTAGCAAGGCCGCGCTTGAATCCATGGCCCACACTCTCGCACGCGAGGAAAAACCAAACGGCATGCGAGTCAACATGATTGCGCCAGGACTAGTCGACACAGACATGGGGCGCAAGATCGTGGAGGCCACCGGCGGAGGCACCGACATCGACGCCGTTGGCGCGCGTAGCCCGTTTGGGTTTGTCTGTGCGCCGGAGGACATAGCCGCTACGGTGGCGCACCTCTGCTCCGAAGACGGTCGTTACATTACTAACCAGAGAATCACAATCTCGGGAGACTGAGTATTGCAGGGCTCGATCACAGCCAGGCTGCCAACAACACCAAAGTCTCCGTGGGGTATGCTCGGCCAACGGCCTTACCCGGAGGATCCCATGAGCGAGGGTTTGATCAAAACCATCGATGACTTTGCTGAAGAGTACAAGGCAACCATCGGCGAAACGCTGGCCAACAAGCCCAGCAAAGAAGCCAGCCTCGACAACATTCGTCGATTTGGCGACGGTGTAGGCGACTACAACCCGCTGCACCGCAGCGAGAGCCACGCGGCCGCCAGCCGCTTCGGTATGATGACCGCGCCGCCCACCTTTATCTATGGCGTGAGTCTCGGCGTGGTTGCCGGAGAAACCGGCAACATCGACCGCAAGCGGGTCTCGACCCAGTTTCTCCCAGTGAACTATGCAGGCGCCGACATTGAGTGGCTGCGCCCGATCTGGGTAGGCGACACCATCACCTCAACCGAGGTAGTGGGCGAAACGATGCGCAAGACCAGCCGCCGCATTGGACCTATTCAGTTCAACACGGGCCTGGTTACCTACACGAACCAACGCCAGGAGGTGGTTGCCAACGTCAAAACCACGATGGCACGCTACGAAAACATGGGCCATACGCTCGAATACGACCGCGAAGCGAAGCAGGATGGCGAATCAGACGGCGAGCGCACCAGCATCGTTGCCGCGGACCCCCTCGTCTGGGAGCGTGAGCGCCGCGGCGCAGAGATACGCTACTTCGAGGATGTAAACGTATGAGACAAACTCGATACACTGCAAAAAGGGACCTACTCCGTCACAGAGCTGTTTCTCTTCACACACGGTGTATTGGGTACCGGGCGCTCCCCCAGAGCTGCTCTCGACGCCGAAGGTTCAGGTGACCTGGGCGGCGGCGGGCGTTTCGATGAAGAGCACGCCATGAAACGCCGCAATATGCCGGGGCAGTTTGATTTTGGTCCCCAGCGGGTCTGCTGGCTGGCACAGATCGTCTATGACTGGATGGGCGACGACGCGACCTTGCGGCGCCTAAATGCGCAGGTGCGCCATCCCAACATCGTGGGTGACACCAATACCGTGGTAGGCGAGGTGACCGGGAAAACGGTCGAAAGAGAGAAACACCTAGTTGAAGTACAGCTCGTCAATCAGAACCAGGCCGGTCTTGCTACTGCCCTCGGCACTGCGGTAGTGGAATTGTCGTCACGAGGTTAATCCCTCGTACCACTACCCCACCCTCAGCCGGGCCGCGGGCGGGTGTCGTACCCAAACGCGGTCAGTGCCGTCACCAGCGTGCCAACGTGATCACCCTGAACCTCAATAACACCGTCCTTGACAGTCCCACCGGTCCCTAGTTGTTTACGCAGACGCTTGCCCATCTCCGCCACCTCGTGCGTCGGCACACCGCGGACCGTCGTGACACCCCTGCCTTTACGACCCTTGGTCTCGCGCTCGATGCGCACAACACAGTCTCCCGATGTGGTTGGCTTCGACCTGCAGACACACTGCGCCTTGGGACGCTGACACCCCGGACAGTGCCTATCACCGTCGGTTGAGTAAACAATTGTTGAGGAAAAACGAGAACGCGATTTGCGCGGCATACCCGAGGACGCATCAGTATCAGAGTACGAAGTCTACCTGCCCGTAGGGTCGCTGTGGGATTCCCAGAGGCCGCAATCACCGGGCGAAGCACCGGCGCCTGTGGTATTCGAAGGATCAAGTCGCTACTGGCCAATCGCGCGCCGCCAATTAGAAGCACGCCCCGCTGATCAACCGATCGTAGCGCGCCGACTATAGCTCAAAGGCCACGCACACGACTTCTTTAGGTTGACCGGGCAGATACCAGTTCAGGATGTCGCGTTCCTATTGGACAGGCAGTTCGACGACGGCCGAACGCAAACGTGCAGCGTTCTCTTCGCTCGCAATAATCCCCTCTGGGGCCGGCATGTCGACCATCCTATAGTCAGACGTCTCGCGTCTCTCATATCGATTCAACTTCTTGCGAATCAATGTCAAGAATACCAGATGATCTGTGCCCAGCACGCATGCAACAAGCTTCGCTGGCTCCCAGATCCCTTCCAATCGCAGCCGCAGTCTCTGTGACCAACTTGGACAGTAAACGTTTGGCCCTGCGCGACATGCACGCGGGTGAATAATTCGGCGAGTACGAACTGTTTGTCAAAAGCCCTCGCAACGCCACATGCGTAGCGAGGAGCCCTGCGAGTTCCTGGAAATCTCACGGGGAGCGATCCTGCAGACGTTTACTCAGCGTCCAGACTCAACCTTTAGCCTCATCCAGGACGTAGTCACGCCAATCCGCGATCGTACGCTGTTGGCCAAGGTCTTCGCCCTGACTGCCTCCGGTTCAAGGATGGTGGCAGCGCCAACGTCTGTCGCAACAAGGGATAGCGCAGCACAAGCGACCGAGGTATCGGTGACAATTAAACCGATTACAAGACATGGTGATCATCACTCACGAGACGGTATCGCGCGCGCTGAAAGCGCTGAAGCGCAAGGTCTGGGTGATGCAATGCTCCTGTGGAGCCCAGCACGGCCTGATTTACGATATAGATCTCGAATACGCACGTGGTGTCGACGACTATCTACATAACGATGAATTCGACGTGCAGATCAATATCTCTCCCCGCGACTAAGCTGCCTGTTGGTCGCCAGGGTGAGCAAGTTCACCGTCCTGCAGGTAACAAGTGATGCCGCGGCCGACCATAGGTGTCATCCNAATNCGCCAGAGCATCGTATGTACTCCCGCGCCCAAACNNTTCATTTCCCATGTCTGTCCGATACCTTACCTGCCTNATCCTNANGNTTGGATCGCTNCAAGCAGCCGCAATGAGCGACGAGGCCTTGCGCTTCAAGGTGTTCCTCAACGAGCGCTTNNTGGGNCATCACAACTTTCTCGTGAGCGAGACCATGGCCGGCCATCANGTCGCGAGCGACGCGAGCTTTGAGTTCAAACTGATGTTCATCACCGCGTTTCGCTATCAGCACTCGGTCCGCGAACAGTGGCAGGGTGACTGCCTATCAGCGGTCGAGTCGACCACCCAGGAAAACCGCAACCGATATNCCGTTGAGGCGATTCGGGCCGGAGACGACCTGAATGTCCGGTCCAGCGTNAACGACACCGCGTTCGCGGGNATGCTTTCAGGNTGCATTGGTTCCTTCGCCTACTGGAACCCTCGNATTGTACTGGNAGCCCGCCAACTCNTGAACGTNCAGACNGGGGAATACGTGGACGTACGCTCCGACTANNTGGGTGAAGAGCAAATCACGGCCGNAGGCAAGGCCATCACTGCCCGCAAGTTTCGCCTGCAGGCAAGAGATCTCAACATCGATCTCTGGTACTCGGCATCCAATGAGTGGCTGGGGCTCGAATCCACTGAGAGTGGCCGCACTCTAAGGTACGAACGGATCTGACGCACCAGCACCGCAATCCTGTGCGCGCAGCAACTCCACTGCCTAATCTGCGCCGCCAAATTCGGCAGTAGCAGGCGCGCACAGGAACTCAAATGCATCGAGACCCCGACAAGCTCAAACTCGAACTGTGACAGCCCAGTCAGAGCAACACTTAAGCACTTGCGCCCTAGTCTACGAACCCGAACATGCTGTCTGAGACGGAAGCCGCCCACCACAGTTCGTTCAGTCTGAGCTGAATTTCAACCACGGCATGTGGATGGCGCGCCGGAATCGGCCAAAATCAGTCGTCGTCACCGTATTGCTCGCCACGCAGCGCCTTCCTGACCTGCTTCGCGTTCTTTGCACCGCGCAGCGCGCCGAGTGTTTTGTCCTCGCCCGCTAGCAACTCCTGCACGTTGTCATACACCGCCTGGAGCTTATCCGCTGGGAACTTGCACGCCCCATTCTCATCCATGTGCACAATTTCACCAGCTGCAACGTCCATCCCGCCAACGCTGACAGGCGCGTTCACGGACTGCACGGCAAATTCGCCGTGACCAGGCGAAATGCCTGTCAGGTGAAACTGAAAGCCCATCTTGCGGATCGCATCAATATCGCGGGACGGTCCGTTTGAGATGCAACCAACGCATCCAACCGCTTGCATCATCGTCGTCATTATTTCACCGGCGAGTCCTACTTTACCCGCGATCTCGGGCGGGAACTTCTGTTCCAACACCAGAATTGTCGGCTTGGGCAGCGCATCGAGGGCGTCGAGGACGTCCATGAAAGACAGTCGCCCAGAGAAATTCGGATCCGGCAGGCTGAATACGCATGTTGCCGCATAGCCCACGCGTGCTCCGAGTTCCGGGTACATACACTTGATGCTGGTATCGGTGTACCAGTTTTCGGTCCAGGGGTTGTACAGACCAAGGCATGTTGAGGCGTTGGGATAGGTCGCGACCACATTGGTGATTGTCGGCGTATCTACCTTGGCAAGTTCTGCCATCAATTCTTCATGGTCCACAGGATTAGCCCTCTTTGGTGATTCGTTTGGTTTTGTTTGATTGTAATCCGGGCACCAGCCCTCGCGAGCAAGCATAACCCGAGCGCCGTGTAGCAGTTGCGGTTGAGTTTAGCGTGCGCGGCTCTTACTCTCCCCCGCGCATATTGGAGAGCTAGAGGCCCACAATGATCTACGACAACATCCTGAATACGATTGGCCAGACCCCAATCGTCCGCACCCAACGCATCGCGCCCGCCCACGTCAATCTTTTTGTTAAGTGTGAGGCGTTCAATCCCCTGGCCTCGGTAAAGGACCGGCTAGCGATTGCCATAATCGAAGACGCCGAGCGCAGTGGCGCCCTCAAACCGGGCCAGACCGTCGTCGAGGCAACTTCGGGCAACACCGGCATCGCCCTTGCGATGGTGTGTGCCGCAAAGGGTTACCCATTTGTAGCAACCATGGTTGAGACGTTCTCAGTTGAGCGCCGCAAAATTATGAAAGCGCTTGGCGCCAAGGTGATCCTGACCCCGGCCGCCGAGCGTGGCTCCGGTATGGTCAAGCGCGCAGCGGAGCTTGCCGAGCAGCATGGCTGGTTCCTCGCACGGCAGTTCGAGAATCAAGCCAACCCCGAGTACCACCGAAATACGACCGCGCCAGAAATTCTGCTCGATTTTGTCGGACACCCACTCAACTATTTCGTAAGCGGCTGGGGGACCGGTGGCACGATCACGGGCGTTGGTGACGTACTGAAGAAGGCACGCCCTGACATCAAGATCGTAGCGGCGGAACCCGAGAACGCTGCGCTTGTTTCCGGTAACGAATGGGCTCCGCACAAAATCCAGGGCTGGACGCCAGACTTTCTGCCGGACGTCCTCGATAAGTCTGTCATAGACGAAGTACGCCTGGTCTCCGATGACGACGCCATCGCTACCGCGCAGCGGCTTGCGTCCGAAGAGGGCATCTTCTGCGGCATTTCGGCTGGCGCCACAGCTGCGACCGCTCTGGCCCTAGCAGCTGACGCTCCCGAAGGCAGCAACATCCTCGCCATGTTGCCCGATACGGGGGAACGCTACCTGTCGACACCGCTGTTCGAGGGCATCACAGAAGACTCCGATGAGCCCTGGCTCGATACGCTGTGAGACATCGGGCACTGCGAACCCGACAGGCTCTCCGCAGTGTCGCTGTCAGTGCTAGTGGGAACCTCCCGGCACATAGACTCAAGCCACAGACCCGAGGGAGAAGCCCATGCAGCGGTCATATCGGGTTCAGACCTTCCCTGATCTGGCCGATGGCCACTGCGGCCACTCGATCTTTCATTGCAGGTTCGCCGGGTGGGCTGATTACGTTCCCCGGCGACAACCACACGGGCTTTACGGACGCCCAGTACTCACAGGCGTACGCAAGGATCTTCGGTTTCCTGGGTTAGGCCGACGTTCGAACGCCTTCGCGGCCGAAAGGCGGGTCTCCCCGCGCCGAAAATACGCTCTGTGTCCGCTTAACCACAAAGGGCGTGCAGAAGGGCGGGAAATGCAATCAAGACCGAACTGACTCTCGGACCCTTACTCGCTTACCCGTAGGCAGGGCGGGCAACGTCGGTTTCGGCATAAGTCGCAGCCATAGAGCACAGAGGCCCAGGTGGCCAAATCCAACCGCCGACCCAGTCAGCATCACCCTGCGGGGCTGCGCCCACAAGAATAACCGCGATATTCAGCGCTACCCGCATTGAGCAGGCGGCGGTCGTCTGCCGTCCCAGCCTCAATCACTAACCGGCAACCGCACCGGAGTCGCGCAGGCTCGCGATTTCATCCGCATCCAGGCCTGCAGCAACGAGAATTTCGTCGGTATGTTCACCTGCAGTTGCAGCGCCAGTTGGGACCTGTGGCGGAGTGCGATCAAACCGCGGTGCAGGCGCCGCCTGAGGCACACCATCGACTTGAACAAAAGTCTGGCGGTCCACATTGTGCTGGTGCTGCTGGGCCTCAGCAAAACTGAGCACCGGGGCGTAACAGATGTCTGTACCCAGCATGATCTCATCCCACTCATCCCGGGTTTTGGTCTTAAAGATCGCAGCAAGCTCCTCTTTGAGATTCGGCCACTCATCGCGAGTCATCTGATTGGGGATGTTCTGACCCGCACCCAGACCGGACTTCTCGAGCAGCAATGCGTAGAACTGCGGCTCTATCGAGCCCACCGATACGTATTTGCCATCCGAAGTCTCGTATGTGTTGTAGAAGTGTGCCCCGGTGTCGAGCATGTTCTCGCCACGCCCTTTCCACTGGCCTGTATGCATCATCCCAAAGATGCCGTTCATCAGCAGTGCCGACCCGTCGGTCATCGCCGCATCCACCACCTGACCCTTACCGGAACTCTGCCGTTCAAAGAGGGCCGCGACAATCCCGAATGCGAGCAACATGCCACCGCCGCCAAAATCGCCGACAAGGTTGAGCGGCGGTACGGGTTTCCCACCCGTTTCGCCAATTGCGTGCAGGGCTCCGGAGAGTGAAATGTAGTTGATGTCATGCCCGGCTGCCTGGGACATCGAGCCGCTCTGGCCCCAACCGGTCATACGACCGTAAATCAGGCCGGGATTGCGCGCGAGGCACACTTCAGGCCCTAGCCCAAGGCGCTCGGTGACACCAGGCCGGAAACCCTCTACAAGGACGTCGGCACTGTCAATGAGCTTAAGCGTGGTCTCGACCCCGTCCGGGTTCTTCAGATCCACTGCGATGCTCTTGCGGCCACGCGCTAGGATGTCGACTCTCCCGCCCTGCCCGGCGTTCGCCGCCCGATCGATGCGGATGACCTCCGCCCCCATGTCTGCAAGCATCATCCCACAGTAAGGGCCCGGTCCGATGCCTTGAAGTTCGATGATTTTCAGTCCTGAGAGTGGTCCCATATAAATGCCCCCAATGTGTCCTGGACGGCTGTCCAGCCAGTTGACCCGCATGAGTGTGCGAAGAGCCTGCACAAAAACGGCCAGGAGCATAACACCGGGCAAACCGCTCTGCGCGACGCTGGCATAATACTGACATGACGAAACACAACACTCACGCCGCTATCCAGCCGACGTTAGAAACCGATCTGACCATCGACATCATCACCACCGATGCGCACACGCGCCTGTCCCTCACCAACAAAATCTGGTTCTGCAATATGGAAGGCACCGTGATCATCACAGGTCGTTTGCCGGCCTAAAAGCTGTCACTCCATCAGCGACGGCACGACCAAGCGCGAGACCGTGCGATATGATTGTGGAGGACTTCAACGGGAGCTGACCGGTGTCCGCAAATCCCTCAATAAACGACAGTCTCGTCAACAACCTGTTGGATCAGGTGCTCGTTGCCGTAGTCAAGCCGGCCTCGCCGCCCTGGTCGCCGATCATCGACTCATACTTCGTCAAGCTCAGACGAGGTCGGGATGCCGATCACCGCGCTGCCGCCGAGCAGCGGATCTGGGAAGTCTGGTGCACCCACGATGACAGTGACGCCACCCTGGCGATGACGAAAGTGCTGCAGGCGCTCTCGGTCAATGATCTTGCGACCAGCAGTGAACAGCTAGATACGATGGTCAAGAGATGGCCGGACTGGGCAGAAGCGTGGAACAAGCGCGCGACCCTGCGGTTTGTCCAGGAACGCTACGATGAAAGTCTGGCCGACATCCTCCGTACGCTGGAGCTAGAGCCCCGGCACTTTGGCGCGATCAGCGGGTTCGGCCAGATTTGCNTGCGCTTGCAGGACCCGNAGAGCGCGATGATCGCTTTCGAGCAGGCACTCAACATCAATCCAAACCTCACCGCTATAAAGGACACGATTGAGATGCTCAAAAAGGACGTTGTGCNCAACGTCCACTAACGGGCATCAGCATCTTATCTGCTACGGATTAACTGCCCCTGNTCTGCNCAGCCGGTCTCGACAACATTCGCCAAGACTTACCAGAGCCGCTGTCAGCCTNGTNAAANCCTTATTCCAGNCCNGGCAGGGCCGCCTGATGNCAACNTCAATACTAACTTCGATCAGACCTACTTCCGAGACCACAGCGCAACTGCTTCGGACAACGCGGNNAGCAACCGCGGGACTACATCCTCGAGCAGTACACCGCGCAGCCAAGGGCTGGCCTGTACCCCAAAGTCATCCAAGCCGATTGCGAAACGCGCCGCGATAAACCCGGCCATTGCGCCGAACAAGCCTGCTTCCAACAANGCCAAGTGAAGNCNGGACAACCAGAACCANACCCAAATACCGAGCACAATGCCAACCATTGTGCCCACGAGCATGGTCAGACCAACTACGCTGCGGGACCTTCCATGCCGCGCGGCGCCAGCCGTCTAATCAATNCGCAGCGGCAGAGGGCCAGCCGTGGCCACTCATCTGTTCAACCCGCAAGCGCCGACTCAAAAACGATCTCGACCAGNGCCGCCAACATCCAGGTCAGTGGTGGCAGCAGCCCAAAGATAACCAGCCGCCTGATATGGGCCTCAAATGGCCACTCCCATACCGCACGGATGCGGTCTTCGTAGTACATAAGTTCAGCCACTGAGAAGGTGGTCAACTCCGTGCCGAATGCGCTTGCACTAAGCCCATCGCGGTCACCCCGCAGGGCCCGGCGCACAATGTTGATCTCGACTGTCTTTGCAGCCGCT
>PAWP01000122.1 GCA_002714125.1 Gammaproteobacteria bacterium | reverse complement strand
TGACGTTCGGGACGATCGCGTGATCTTGGATCATGAGGCTCACCACTCGGGATGAGTCCGTCTGGAGGATCAATGGGATGAGCCCGAGCATTAGACGCACCCGGCCGATAAGTTCTGCCGGATCCTCAAAGTCCACTGGCGTTTCCCAACCTACCACAGGTTTAGGACGCTGTTGCCACGCGCTGATTTCGACCAATTCTGCCTCTGCTGTACGTACCGCGTCGAAGTAGGCATCCAACTTCTTGCGATCAACATCGCTGACCGTGCGCCGCAGGGCACTCGCCTCTTGCCGGAGCTGATCGAGGATGCTTCCGCCGCTCGCAAGGTTTTGTTTTTCCTTGCGGACAGCTTCCGCATCACCCTGCAGAAACAAGTTGGCAAACATCGCGGACGGGCTTGTCTCGGCCGGCACCATAACGCCGCTCGACGTATATGACTGACTCTGCGGAGTGAGACTACCCAGCGTGACCGATGGAAAGCGGGTCACATATCCCAGATGGTTGGCCGCCACCTGATCAAGCGAGATCGTGTTCTGGAACCCATCCAGCCCTGGGTGTTCAGCAGACGTCAGCCAGGTGATCTCGGAGTTGTGCGCCTGCCTACCGTTCTGATTCTTGTGGGCCAGACCAGAGAAAAGCGTAAAGCGATCACGGTGGTGATTGATATGGCTCAAGTACTCGGAGGGCTCGTAGTCGGCACCGGCAGTCTTCGGGAACCACGAATCGGCATATAGACCCAACGTCGTGCAGATATTCACCATCCGCCGCGGTTGTTCGATGAGCGTTGTCGCCAANGCCCTGGGCGCGAGCGAAGTCATAGCAGGCAGCGCTAGCACTACGCCGCCGGCCCGCAGGAGGCCACGTCTAGTTAGATTATTCTTGGACATTTACTATTCCTGAACTCGTCCCCAAGTTACTTAACGTGAAAAAGGTCGCTCTGAACCACCGCGTGGATCATGGACTTCATGGGGTAGCCATCATCTTCAAGTTCGGCAGTGATCGCGGCTACCTCGGCACGGTCTGCAAAGTCGATCTCGGCCCCCGTTGCAAAGACAATCAGGCGCGACGCAATATGGGTTGCGATTGCATCAAGCTCCTCGTCCAGCATGTACTTCTTATACTCCTCGATGTCAGCAAACATACGCCCTGNCGGCGTTACACCGCTGGGGTCGACCGCNGGCCCCTCGACATAAGGCGCCGGATACTCATTGCCGTCAGGAGCAGTATAGATGCCCCCTGTCGCTCGGTATTTTGTCCGGTGACCGCCAATCGGATCAAACGACTCGAGTGCAAGCCCGGGAGGATCAATCTTGATGTGACAGCCGGCGCAGATCGGGCTGTCCCGGTGCGCNGAAAGCTGCTCGCGGATCGTCGTGGTACCCCGGGTATCGGGCTCGAGGCTGCCGACATTCGGTGGCGGTGGCGGCGCTGGACGGCCAAGCAGGTTGGCCAGCACAAAGTTGCCACGCGGCACGGGAGAAGTTGTCGTGCCATTAGCAGTTACCTTCAGCACGCTGGCCTGGGTCAACAGGCCGCCGCGCACGGAATCGTCCGGGATCTCCACCTTGCGCATGTACTGCCCCTCAACATTCTCGATGCCGTAATGCTCCGCCAGGCGGCGGTTGGCATACGTAAANTCGGCGTCGATGAAATTCGAGGCCCCNANGTNCTGTCGGATCACCTCCGCGAGGTACAGTTCAGTCTCACGCAACATCGCCTGGCCCANGATGTCNTTGTATTCCGGATAGAGGGTCTTCTCCGGCGTCGTAGCNTTAATCTCATAGAGCCGAAACGCCTGNCCNGCAAAATCCTCGAAGAAACGCTCCGCGCGTATGTCGGCNAGCAATCTTTCAGTCTGCNNGCGCAGTACTNCGGGTTTGCTTAGTTCGCCCTGGGCGGCAAGGCGCGTGAGTTCGGCATCTGGCGTGGTGCGCCAAAGGAAATAGGACAACCGCGTTGCCAGCGCAAAGTCGCTGAGCGTCTTGCCTTCGCTAACNTCATGGTANAGGAACGAAGGCGACGANAGAACCGCCCGCAGCGGCACCCTGATCACTTCAACAAAGGGTCGGGCCTCCGCCAGTAGTGAGTCGGCCAGCCCNCAAAACGCCTCGACTTCCGCATCGCTGACCGGGCGGCGGAAGGCACGGGTGGCGAAGTCACGCACGATCTCAGTGATGTGGTCGCGCGCGGAACGCTCGAGCAGCACTTCACCTTCGGCNTCCCCGTCGCCAAAGCGCACACCNTGCANCAACCGCTGTGTTCCTTCGGGTGGCCAGGTGTCATAGATCGGCCCTTCGATCGCAAGCGATTTGAAAGCCACGCCTTCGCCGCCGAAGTCCTTCACNTTNAGGTCGGGCTGGAAGTACTTGAAACCGTCGGCAGGCAGTTCATTNTCAGCCAACGANGGTGCGATNGTATCGCCAGGGCTCATAAACGTTNTCAGTTCGACCCGGCGNGGAGTGTCGTCAACCAGGTCATANACACCNAGCAGGTCNGAGAGCGCGGCGGTTGCTCCACTTGCAATCTGGCCGCGNTANAGGGTGAAGATCACCTTNGAGGTAGCATTNTAGGGANACGCCTCAGCGGTAACCTTGTAGATACCNGCGTCTTGGACCTGGAAACCCTCTGTAGACGAATGAAAAATGTAGGTCGACGAGACNTCAAAATAGCTAGCNACACCGTTATCCAGAACCTTTGTAACACCACCACCCAGATACTCACCGACGCTGAGGGCATTGACGTAACCCGAGTCCTTGTATTCGACTTTGAATGACTGCACTTCCGGGCGTTTACCCACCCGCAGCGCCCGGTCTAGCGCAGCGTCAGCTGCCTTCAGATAGCTGCGCACGTGCAGNGCTGACATCCCCTGGCTCGCAGCGACTGTGTCAAAACCGCCCGAATCCGCTTCGGCTGGAAGTCCGCGCGTAATGGCCGCAGCAACGTCCTCTTCAATCCCCAGGAGATCCTGGATCGAATACTGATATTCGAGGCGGGTAAGCCGACGCAAGGCTGTGCGCTGCCCACCGCGCCCTTCCAGGCTGGCCGANGTCAGGGCGGCATGCAGAGCAGCGAGAGCCGGACGCTTAACNGTNTCAGCGGGCGNCGGGCTTGGCGGCGGCGGCATCTCTCCGTTCCGAACACGGTCATAGACACGCGCCCAGAAGCGCCGGTTCTTGGGATCTGAAAGGTCGTAGCTGACCTCTGTGAAATTCAGCGGCGAAAGCGCTGTATTGTTGTGGCATGCAAGGCAGGTTGAATTCAGCATGGGCTGAAATTCTTGCTCAAAGGACTCGGCCGCTCCGGCGATGCTGAACGCCACAAGTAAACCGGCGGCCATCGATAGCTTGCGCATGCCCGGGACACTCCCTAGTGATTTATAAGAGTTTACTCCAATGGCGACAGCGTGCACGCGTCGGCANGGAGAGCNGGCAATACCGGGCCGGAGCGTGGTTGGNACTCAGCGTTTCGAGAACCAGGACATTAGGTNTTCAGCGTACAACACGCGNCCCTCCANACCACNTACNTAAATCTCATGACAGGTCTTCAGTAGTANCTCGCCCTTGCCCTTGCCAGTGGCATCCAACAACGATANGTNTGAGCACAGCTTAAGNCCGTCCCCGATCACCACAGGCCGCGGTATGCGAACCTTGTCGNGTCCATAGTTNAGCGAACGCTCGCCGTCTTCCAGAAACAGTCCGGCGTCCCTGAAGAAGTGCGACGACAGTACGACCATGCGNAAACCGTGAATCTGCNANGCTGAGCCAGCGGCCTGCCGTAGGCGGGCGGGCGCACTTTACCTNGTTCCCGTATCCCAGAAACGGCAGCGCCTGCGTA
Organism: Gammaproteobacteria bacterium; assembly: GCA_002714125.1. The sequence goes on along the minus strand of PAWP01000122.1, from coordinate 9,180 downwards.
TCAATCCGGGATAAGCGGCGCCACTTCTTTGAGNTTCGCAAGATGCTGGTTNGCANCCAGGCCTCCGCCGAGGGTGCGCAGACACAGATGCGTCAGTCCCGCTGCGCGCCAACNGGCAACGCGGGCCTGCCACTCTGCTTCTCTNGGGCCCACCACAGCAACCCCAGCTTCAGAACCGATCACTGTCGCATCGCGCCCCACACTGCTTGCCTCCGCTTCAATGCTGGCTCTCTGCGCCGCATACTCATCCGGCCCGCACATTACAAACCAACCGTCACATTGCCGGCCTATCCTGCGCACAACCGATCTGGGCAGGGCTGAACCGGAGCCTACCCACAGTGGGATAGGCTGCTGTACAGGCAATGGGTTTATCCCCGCTCCTTGCACCGTGTCGAAACGACCTTCGAAGGTCACCTCCTGCTGCGACCAAAGCTGCTTCAGNAGCTCGATCTGCTCGTCGCACCTGACCCCACGGGTAGCGAAGTCCTCGCCCTGAAAGAGGTATTCCTCAGCAGAGCCCCCCACACCGATCCCGATCCTGACCCGTCCGCCGCTCAACCGGTCGAGCTCCGCGGCCTGCTTGGCAAAGAGTGCGGTCTGACGCGCAGGAAGGATGATCACTGAAGGGACGAGCTCAATCGTCTGAGTTGCTGCCGCCANCCAGGCAAGGGTCATCATCGATTCATGCAGNTGNCCATTGCCCGGGCGAAGGATCTGCTCTGGCACCCGCAGGTGGGTCAGCCCCAGTTCCTCTGCNAACTGAGCAAAAGCGCGAATTGCCCCAAGGTCATCCTGCAGCTCCCTCACNGGGAGCGAGACTCCAATTTTCATGCTGCCTCCGGCGGCTCCTAAAATTGCAGCGTAACTAAGCATGCCCGCAAANCGGTCGCAACCGCATCGCCACCTTCTTGCTCGGGTAGACTCATCACAACAAGCGGGGAATGCCAATGGACAAGTATTTCANAGAGGGTATTGGCGGCGCGACGGCGCTTGGCAACCGCGGACCGCTGACGGATAAAGCAGACGAACTGATGCTCACTACCATGAGTCGGGCCCGCGTACTCCATAACTGCAACCTGCTCGACATTGGCATCTGACGATGGCGAGANCAACCATAACGCTTAGGGGAACACATGCGCGCCGTTGTCTGTGATGCTTTCGGTCCACCAAATACGCTGACCGAACAGGACCTGCCAATGCCGGAGCCGACGCNGGACCAGATCCGGATTCGCGTAGCTGCTACAGGTCTCGGTTTCGTCGACGGGCTCATGATCCAAGGACTCTACCAGGTCAAGGCGCCCCTNCCCTATCGNCCAGGAAGTGAATTCGCCGGCGTGGTCGATGCCGTCGGCAGTGCGTGCACGCGGTTCACAGCAGGGCAGCGTGTGTTCGGCACCGCGCCTGGCGCCCTTGCAGACTTTGTCTGCGCGAAAGAATCGCACTGCTTCGCAACGCCTGAGNCACTCTCGGATACAGACGCTGCAAGCCTAGTGGTGAATTATCCCACCGCCCTCTATGGTCTACGCGACCAGGGCAGGCTNCAGGCTAGGGAGACGGTCCTTGTGCTNGGCGCCTCGGGTGGTGTCGGCCAAGCCTACATCGCTATGACCAGCGCACTCGGCGCACGCCCGGTCGGTGCAGCATCGAGCAAAGCCAAACGCGCGGCCGCCCTNGCTGCCGGCGCTACGGACTGCGTCGACTACACTGCNCCGAANTGGCGGGACGCGCTTAGCACAGCGTGTCCGGAAGGTCTCAATGTTGTCTGCGACCCGGTGGGCGGTGATGTCGCCGAGCCAGCGTTCCGTTCTCTGTCACCCGGGGGNCGCTTTCTTGTGATCGGTTTTGCGGGGGGCACCATCCCCAGGCTGCCGCTCAACCTAGCCCTGCTGAAACGCTCCAGCATCGTCGGCGTCGACTGGGGTGGTGTATCCCGCGCGCATCCGAACCTGATCAGAGGCATGATGAAAGACACGCTTAAGCTCATCGAGACCGGTTCACTCGCAGTAGCCCCTGTGANCGAGCGGCCCGCGCACGACTTCGTATCGGCGCTCGAGGATCAGCTGGCAGGCAAGACAACCGGCAAGCTTGTGCTCGTGCGAAGCTAGCTACACCAAAGTCCCTGCAACACCTACATACGCCTATACCCCTGATCGTCCAAGAGACATGACCCGACCGAACTCTCATAAGCCTCGATGCTCGTTCCTATCCGCGTATGCCTGGTTGTTGCTGGCCGCGCTGCTTGGCGGCTGCTCTGCCAGTGTAGAGGACGATCTCGCCGNAAGTGCCAAACAGTTGGAGGGNCTCGAGNCGCTGGTGGTCTGGAGAGATGGCGAATTTGTGGTCGAAGCCTATTACGAAGGCCGGGCGGGCGATCAACGCGACATCCGCTCGGTTACCAAAGGCGTGACCGCCCTGCTGTTCGGGATCGCACTCGACCAGAACCTACTGGACCTGAAAGATCCTGTGACCCGGTATCTCAGCGCGAATCACAGCGAGCTCGCACCCGACGCGGAGGGATTGACCCTGGAACACCTGCTGACCATGTCGGCCGGACTCGACTGGGATGAGGCCAAGCTCGCGGAATACGTTGCCTGGCAATCGGCGCTTGTGCCTACTCACCACTATCTGTCCCGGAACCGGGTGCGACCACCCGGCGTGGCCTTCAACTATTCATCAGGCGGGGCCCATCTCATTGGCGAGGTGATCGCCGCTGCGGCTGGCATGCCTTATGCCGAGTTCGCCGAACGCTATCTCTTCAGGCCCCTAGCCTTTGGCCCCGTAACATGGCAACAACTCCGCGACGGTTCTACCAACGGTGCCTCCGCACTACGAATGTCCACCCGCGACCTCGTAAAGCTTGGCCAGCTGATGCTAGCCGAGGGTCTTTGGGAGGGTCGCCAGATTGTATCGGCCAATTGGATAAACAAGATGACGCAACGCCAGATTGGTGCCGGCCAGGCCATGGGCTACGGCTATCTCTGGTGGATTCCCGAATACAACGAACGCAGCTGGGTCGCGCGCGGCTTCGGCGGCCAGCAGTTGATTGTGCTACCGGAACACCGGAGCGTGGTGGTCACGACCGCGCGCTGGCGAGGCCTCGATGGGGCACGCTCTGCCTATCAGGCCATCGCGATCGGCCAGTATGTAGAACTCAAACTGGCCTCGCAGCTCGCGGCAGGCTCAATTTGAGACAACAGCCCGTTCCACGGTCAACTGATAGTATTGTCACTTCTAATCTGCAGTGGAGTGCAACCCAATGCCTAACCCTATCCGCGCCCATCTTGTTGTTGGTGGCTTCCCCGTTGGCCAACATGCCGGCCACGACATGGACTTTGCTCGCTTACAGATCCTCTCGGCCCTGCAGGGCTTAGGCAACGTGCATGTATCGGTCTGCAATGACTTTACTGACTGCAGCAAGTGGCTCGCAGACTGTCAGTTGCTGATCACCTACGTCGCCGGTCCGTTCGCCGATGACGAACAAACCACTGCCCTCAACACCTGGCTCAAAGCAGGTGGGCGCTGGCTTGCCCTGCATGGCAGCTCGGGCGGAAAGGCCGTTCGGGTCGAAGGCAAACTCCAACGTCGTTGGGTAAAAACGTCATACCACGAGGCCTTAGGGAGCTTTTTCCTAACACACCCGCCGATTATGGAATTCAACGTTAAGGTCGAGAATGCTGACCACCCGCTCATGAAAGGACTGCCTGCGAGCTTCGCGGTACAGGATGAGCCCTATATGATTGAAGTGATCCATCCCGATACGGAGCTGCTGCTTACCACGACTGACATTGACACTACAGACTACGTGCCTGACATCTATGGTTCTGATTCCTCACTGTTGCCCGACGGCAAGCGACGAGCTCTTGGGTATGTGCGTACAGTCGGTAAAGGTGCAGTTGCCTATTTTTCATTTGGTCACTGCCACACACCTACCACCAATGTTCAGGTGACCGTAGATACCACCATATCCGACGACCGATCTGTGCCCCTCGACTTCCACGGAGTATGGGCCACAGACAACTTCAAAACCCTACTGGGTAATGCGCTTGAGTGGGGTGTGCAGGCCGCAGCCTAAATCAGACCATGGATCGCGGGTACCAATCCCGCGGCCGTGCATAACAAGGGTTTCAGACTGCCCCGTTCCTTAGGCCTGCGACGCGCTTGCACCAAGATCTGCGCGTCCTGGTACCGTGCTCGACGACAGAGCAACAGTGGCCTTAGTGCCCTCTAAAGTCCGGATCGCGTTTCTCAACAAAGGCAGCGACAGCTTCTTTGTGGTCGCTAGTACCTCGCGCCTTGACGAGCCTGTCAGCTTCACGCTCAATGGCGGTGATGTGATCTATGTCCAGGGCCTCATTGAGGTTGTCTTTAATATAGCCATACGCAACCAGGGGACCGTTGGCTAAACGCCTCGCCAGCACCTGGGTTGTTTCGGCCAGCTTCTCATCGGCCACAACCTCGTTGAAGAGCCCCAGGTTAAGCGCCCGGCTAGAAGCTACCCGGTCAGAGGTCAGCAGCAGCTCGCGAGCTCGTGCGGGACCTATAACCCGAGTCAAGAGCCATGCCACACCGTAGTCGCCGGACAGTCCAATACGCGCGTAGCCTGTACTAACAAATGCGCGCTCCGCCGCGACGCGCATGTCGCAGGACAATGCAAGCGCGAGGCCAGCCCCAGCCGCCGCGCCAGGCAAAGCTGCGATGGTTGGCTTGCGTGAGGCACGCAGGGCACCGGCGGTTTCAATATGCCGGGCCCGCATATCGAGGAACTGCTCGTGTGGCGTTGCAGCGGGTGCCTCTCCGGTATTACGACGGTTCATGTTCTTCACGTCGCCACCTGCACAGAACGCACCGCCAGCTCCGGTGAGCACAATCGCGCCCACAGTCTCAGCCACCTCGGCCCAGGCAAGTGCTCTGCGCAGGCCTTGGGTCAGGTCATCCGATAAGGCGTTGCGTGCGTCCGGCCGGTTGAGTGTGACCGTAAATACCCTGTTTTCCAGCGTAGTCAGAATCTGGTCAGTACCGGAATCGAATGCGCTCATAGTGGTTCTCTGCCGTGTAGTCTGCGCGAGAGATTGCCAGTTTCGGCAGTCTCGCACCATCACGCTCAGCCACATCAGTGTTCGCTCACGCACAGACAAGCAATACCCGCGGACCGCGGGCAGATGTGCCAGGATGCAGCCAAGCCAGCACCGGGACAACCATGATGCAGACACCAGACTCGATGGAGAGCAAGCTATTGCGGGATACGTTCCTGCGTGATGGAGTGGTAAAGCTGAGCGCACTGCTTGCTCCTGACGATCTAGCCGGGGCGCATAGCTGCTACAACTGGAGCCTGACCCATCTCGGTCCCCATGGCAGCGGAACGTCGTTTGTCTCCTCTAAGGGCTCAGCGACATTCGAGGACAAGGCAAACCCAGATGCACCCGGCGTCTATGCGCCCTGGCTCCACGCTACAGGCCTAACCAAGGCGGCGCTGGCGCTTTGGGGTAACAGTCGGCAGGCCTGGTTCATGTATGAGCAGGTCTTCATGAAGCGCGGGGCCTCCCGCCGGACCTGCTGGCATCAGGACTCAAGCTATCTCGCCATCGATGGACAACATCTAATCGTATTCTGGATCTGTTTTGACGCGGTTGCGGAGTCTGAATCACTTGAGTTTGTCCGTGGCTCACACAAAGGGCCGCTTTACAACGGCTCAACCTTCAACGAGGTGGACCCCACCGAGCCCCTTTACAAATCGGGCAATCTGCCGCGTTTACCAGACGTCGACGCGACACCGGATGCTTTCGACCTTGTTAGCTACGGCATCGAGCCAGGGGATGTGATCGCGTTTCATCCACAGACGTTGCATGGAGGCGCTGCAACTCACGCGGGGGCTAAGCGCGAAACGCTATCGATTCGTCTATTTGGCGATGACGCCGTCTTTGCCCACCGGCCCGGGCCCTGCGGTCCCAGAGTTGCAGGCTTGCATGACGCGCTCAAACCGGGTGAACCGTTTCGCTACCCAGCCTTTGTAGCACTGACATAAGCTTGCTGTTGCTACACCAGAATCACTTATCCGTTGCCGCACCCGCCTGCCGCAATGCCTTTTGATGGTATCGACGTTCAGCAAAAAAAGTTTGCAGCAATTCGGCGCTGTCAGCAGCAAGGACCCCCTCAGTCCAGTCAACCTGGTGGTTGAGCGTTGCCCTGTCGAGCAGTTGCGCGACTGAAACCACTGCCCCCGCCTTGGGCTCCCGTGCTGCAAAAACCAGCCGCGCAATGCGCGCATGCACCATTGCACCAGCACACATGGTGCACGGTTCAACAGACACGTACAGCGTCGATCCCGGCAGGCGGTAGTTCCCAATCTGTGTTGCTGCCGCCCGCAGCGCAATCACTTCGGCGTGGGCGGTGGGGTCGTTGTCGAGGATCTGGCGATTGTGGCCTTCACCAACAATTACACGATCCATGACCACCAGAGCACCAACGGGGACTTCGCCTGCCTGCCCCGCCCGGGCCGCAAGCTCGAGTGCCCGATGCATGTAGGCCAGGTCGGCGTCAGGCAGAGCCACCGGTTACTCCCACTCAATAGTAGACATGGGAAAAACCCCAGTGTTTATAAGGGTTTCAGAGCATACCCTCATTCCCACTCAATCGTGGCAGGCGGCTTACTAGAGATGTCGTAGACCACCCTAGAAATACCCTCGATTTCGTTGATGATCCGACCTGAGACCCGCTCAAGGAACTCGTAGGGTAGGTGTGCCCAACGAGCGGTCATAAAGTCGACTGTCTCCACGGCGCGCAAACTGACAACCGGGGCGTAGCGGCGAGCATCCCCCACCACGCCCACCGAACTGACAGGCAAGAAGACTGTAAAAGCCTGACTGACGCGATCGTATAGATCAGCACGGCGCAGCTCTTCAATGAAGATGTGATCAGCCAGCCTCAGTAAATCAGCCGACTCTCGTGTCACCTCACCCAATAACCGAACTCCCAGGCCTGGGCCTGGGAACGGATGGCGAAAGACAATCTCATGGGACAGGCCCAACTCAAGGCCGATCTTGCGCACCTCATCTTTGAACAACTCCCTAAGAGGTTCGATAAGATCGAGGTCCATATCTTCCGGCAGTCCGCCCACGTTGTGATGAGACTTGATGACGTGGGCCTTGCCCTTGTTGCCGGCCGACTCAATGACATCCGGGTATATGGTGCCCTGTGCCAGGTACTTAACGTTCTCGATCTTGCCGGCCTCTTCGTCGAAGACCTCGATGAAAGTGTTGCCAATGACCTTGCGCTTTGCCTCAGGGTCTCTGATGCCCTTAAGCCGGGTGAGAAAAGTGTCACTTGCGTCAACCACCACAATATTGAGGTTGAACGCGTTAGCGGATCCTTGCCCAAGCATCCTGACCACCTGATCACGCTCGTGCAGGCGGAGCAGGCCGTTGTCCACAAAAACACATGTGAGCTGATCGCCGATAGCACGGGACAGCAGTGCAGCCACCACCGATGAGTCTACGCCACCAGAAAGCCCAAGGATGACTCTATCGTCCCCCACGCGGGTTCGCACCTCTTTAACAAGGTCATCCACAATGTTCGCGGGGGTCCACAGCCCGTCGCAACCACAGATCTGCATGACAAACCGGCGCAGCAGGGCCTCGCCTTGCTGGGTATGGTTTACTTCAGGGTGAAACTGAAGCCCATAGAGGCGCTTGACCTCGTCCTGCATGCCCGCGATGGGTGAGTTCGCGCTGCGAGCGAAGACGGTGAAGCCGGGCGGCACTTCGACCACCTTGTCACCATGGCTCATCCATACGTCGAGATAAGACATGCCATCCGTCACCTCATCGGCGATGTCTTGCGCGAGATCAGAGTGTGCAAAGAGTTCTACGCGGGCGTAGCCAAACTCCTGGCGATCAGACGCTTCAACACGCCCACCTAACTGGTTTGCCATCGCCTGCAGGCCGTAACAAATACCGAGCACAGGTATGCCGGCCGCAAAGATGTAGTCCGGTGCCTTGAGGTCACCGGTGGTCACCGACTCAGGGCCTCCGGACAGAATCACACCCTTCGGAGCAAATCCATCAAACGTATTCCTAACGAGGTCGTGGGGGTGTATCTCACAATAGACGCCGATCTCGCGCACACGTCGCGCGATCAGCTGTGTGTACTGGCTGCCAAAGTCCAGGATCAGAATCTTGTCGTGATGAATGTCCTGTGCCATGGCAAAGCCGCTCCCGACGCCCCACGCTGAAGGCGGCGGAGTATACACCTGCAACCGCCGCAGATAGAGCTTTCCAGAGCCTGCGTCCCAACCTATACCGCAAAAGGGCAGTAGGGCCTACGCCGGCAAAAACCTGACCCAGCTAACGAGACGTCTTACGCCCTAGACATTTGCACCTGCCAATCCCCGTCCAAGCCAGCATGGAATGGTTCCCCCAGCACTCTGGGTGTTGCAGACCCCACCCAGGACAACGCCACCATTGCGACCCGTCGGGTACGCACATTCCCGGGACAGGGACCGGTTCGTTCATTTACTCTGTCCCTTTGTCTAAGGTTGGCAACGTCGCCGCAATGGAATCGAATCGCCAGGTCATAACCGTCACCGCGCTGACTCGGCTCGCACGCCGCAAGCTAGAGACGGATTTCCCCACCGTATTCGTGGAAGGTGAGATTTCCAATCTCGTAACGCCTCGTTCCGGGCATTGGTACTTCACGCTGAAAGATGAGTCCGCCCAATTGCGCTGTGCCATGTTCCGGAACCGCAACCAGTTCATGCGATTCAAGCCGCGCGACGGTATGGCAGTCATCGTGCGTGGGCGGGTCACGCTGTACGAAGGCCGTGGTGAGTTTCAACTAATAGCCGAGTTCATAGAAGAAACCGGTGACGGTGCCCTCCGGCGAGCATGGGAACGACTGCGGGACCGACTGCAGGTTGAAGGCCTGTTTGATGAGCATCACAAACAGTCCTTGCCGCTTGTACCGGGGCATGTAGGAGTGTTGACCTCCCCCTCAGGGGCAGCGATCCGTGACGTGCTGGCGGTATTCGGGAGGCGTTTCCCAGCGGCCCGAATATCGGTCCTACCCGTTCAGGTACAGGGCGAATTTGCGGAACATCAACTAGTGCGTGCACTCGCCTGGGCTAACCGGTCAGCGACTGAACAGCAGTTTGATGTCCTGCTCGTAACTCGAGGTGGCGGGTCACTC
>PAWP01000121.1 GCA_002714125.1 Gammaproteobacteria bacterium | reverse complement strand
ATGACGTCCTCATAGGCGGCCTCATCATCACGGGTACCGAACCCAAAGCGGTGGTGATACGTGCGCGTGGACCCAGCATGGCGGCAGCCGATCCGAACCTGACTGGGTTGTTAGAGGATCCTTACGTACAACTGTTCAGTGGTGCGACGCTGATTGCGCAGAACGATGACTGGGAACTCGATGCAGGTGTGGATGACCTGCGCATTGATCTGAGACCGACTTCTACTAAGGAAGCCGCGATCACCACTACCTTAGATCCGGGTGCCTACACGGCAATTGTGCGTGGTGTGGGAGGTACCACTGGGATTGGCATCTTCGAGGCTTTTGAGGTTGATGAATCTGGCGATGCGCGTCTCATCAACATCTCAACCCGCGGCTATGTGGGCGTGGGAGATGATGTATTGATTGGCGGTTTGATCATCTCTGGGGATACGGACAAGACGGTGACGATCCGTGCGCGTGGACCCAGCATGGCAGAAGTTGATCCGAACCTGGCGGGCGCATTACTAGAGGATCCGTACGTACAACTGTTCAGTGGTGCGACGCTGATTGCTGAGAACGATGACTGGGAACTCGATGCAGGTGTTGATGACCTGCGCAGTGATCTGACACCGACTTCTAGTAAGGAAGCCGCAATCACTACCACCTTAGCTCCTGGTGCCTACACGGCGATCGTTCGGGGCGTTAACCAATCCGTGGGGATTGGGATTGTAGAGGCCTTCGAAGTCAACGTGCCTGAGCCGGACCCCACCGCGCAGTCCATCTTTACCAACAACATTGCCAGCCAGGTCATCCTCGGCGATTGCGAGGGGTGCCACAGCCCAACTGGCTTTGCGGCCAGCACACGACTCATCTACATCACGGAATCCGGGCACGAGGTCTCGAATTTCGAGACCATACGTGACTACGTTTCCGAGGACACCAGCCGCGCAACCACATTTCTGCAGAAGGCGCGCGGCGAAGGTCATGGTGGCGGCGCGCGCCTTGCTACCAACGACCAACGGTATATCGACTTGGCCTCTTTTTTGGANCAACTTTTAGTAGAGATCGAAGGAGAAGACCAGGCACCCGCAACCGAGTTTTGGGATGGCCTTGCGCTGGCGCAACCCACAGAAACGCTGAGACGTGCCGCGTTGATTGTGGCACGACGGATGCCCACAGCTGCTGAACTTTCCGTATTGGGCACCGGCACGGACAACGAACTTCGTGACGTTGTTCGAGGGCTCATGGACGGCGAAGGATTNCATGAGTTTTTGATCGAGGGCTCAAACGACCGTCTGCACACCGATGCNTTTATCAACGGCCTNTTCCTGGAGGTAGGNGACCTCAACATCGCNAAAATATTGCCTATTGGAGCCAACCTCTATTACAGCTATCCGGATAGTGAAGTTGGCAACAGTGCTCGCCGTAAGTGGGTCAGACAATGGCAGTACGGCATGACNCGGGCTCCGGCAGAGCTNATCNCCCACGTTGTAACAAACGACCTTCCATACACCGAAATACTGACCGCAGACTACACNATGGTGAACCCNGCCATGGCCTATGTCATGCGCAGCCGGACTGACCCAGATCCCGCATTCAGACCNTCATTTGCGAGCAGCAGCCACCTCGAGTTCCAACCNGGGCGGCACCATGGNCAGGTACTGCCCGACGACAAGCTGCTCTCTCAGTTTACGCAGGGNCGTGGCACAAGGGTCTCATCCCACGGTGACTTTATCGACTATCCCCACGCTGGAATATTGAATACCGGCGCTTACCTGAATCGCTACCCGAGTACAGAAACCAACCGCAATCGCGCACGCGCGCGATGGACCTTCTTTCACTTCCTCGGCATTGATATCGAGGCCTCCGCAGCACGTACGACAGACCCGGTTGCACTGGCCGACACCAACAACCCAACGATGAACAACCCNGCATGTACCGTCTGCCATACGGTGCTGGATCCGTTGGCAGGCGCCTTTCAAAACTACGGTGATGAAGGGTTTTTCCGCAACAGCGCTGGGGGTCTGGACGCGCTACCAGCTACCTACAAGTACCCACAGAACTTCGATGATGACGCCGAGNCATCGGAGTACACGCAAGGTGATACGTGGTTTCGGGACATGCACGTGCCTGGCCTCGATGGCGCCNTCGCACCCGATCCTGACCGTTCNCTNGCATGGGCTGCAAAACAGATCGTAGCGGACCCACGATTCGCAACCGCGGCGATCAAATTCTGGTGGCCAGCACTCATGGGCGACAGTCTGCTCGCAAACCCCAAGGTCAGCACTGATCAGGACTTCGCGGCACGTCTCGCCGCTTTCGAAGAGCAGGACGAATTCATAGGAGGGCTTGGCAGCAGATTTGCCGAAGGTATCAACGGCGGGCAGGCTTTCAACATGCGCGACCTGCTGACAGAGATGATCATGAGTCCGTGGTTCCGGGGCCAAAGCAGTACCGGCATTGATCCTGGCCTTTCGGTCGAGGTCATCGGCGCAGGCGGGCGTCGACTCCTAACGCCAAGCGAACTCGAACGCAAAACGGCTGCATTGACCGGTTGGCGCTGGGGCGAAAGAGAAAGCGAATATGAGCTGGATGGCATCTGGACCGCCCTAGTCGATCGGTTCTCGACCTACTATGGCGGCATTGATCACAACGGTATACAAAAGCGAGCGCGCGGCCTGACATCCCTGATGGCCAATGTCGCCGAACGGCATGCCATCAACATGGCGTGCCCATCCGTTGTGATCGATTTTGAGCGCGAAGATGTAGACCGACTGCTGTTTGATGGCATTACACCTGCAATCACCCCACTAACTGAATTCAGCAACAGCTTCTCGATCGGCGCGGACATTTTTGACGCCGCAGAGACCTTCTCACTTGGCGGCGAGCTCGCTGCCGGCACGACGGCACTGGTTATCTACTACACAAACGACTGGTATGACGAGAACATGGACCCAGCCGACAGGAATGTGCTGCTTGACAGATTGCTGGTTCGGAATGGCGCAGGCAATGTCGTGCTGGATCTACCAATGCAGGACCTGCCAGGTCATCCAGGGGTCGACATTCCATGTGGTGCGGTGCAATGGAACCCTGTAACCGGGAAAGAAGACGTGTTCAATCAGTGGTCGAGCTGTGAGATCCGTATCCCGATTTCTTTACCAGCTGCCGGCCGCTACGACTTTGAACTTAGCGCCAGGGCGCAGCAAGCGGGCCCCGATCAGCCAATCATCGACCTGCGACTGGAAGCTGAGAGCGCGCTTGGCGGCACAAGCCAGGGTGCGATGGCGATTAAAAACAAGCTGGTTGACCTACATGAACGTATGTTGGGTGAGCAGTTATCAGCTTGGCATGCCGAAATCGAGGCCTCGTATCAACTTCTTGCTGAAACCTGGAGCGCGCGACGCTTGAGCCAGCACCGCGAAGTGACGTGGCACTGGGAAACAGAGCTCTGCAACATACCGGAAGCATATGAGGACAACGGCGCAAACCGACGCTGGGAAGACCCAAGTTCCATGTTGAACGCCTGGTCGTCCGTCCTAATCTATCTTATGACGGACTACAAGTACCTGCACGAATAGAGAGCCCTCTGATGAGAAGACGAGATGTTTTGACCCGCTCCTTCTGGCTGGGTGTCACTGCTCTATCATTACCAACAACGCGACTCTTTGCCGCGGAGGCTGACTATAGAGGCCCATTGCTGGCTGTGTTCCAGGCCGATGGAGGTTGGGATGTAACCAGCTATTGTGACCCGAAGGTCAACATTTCGGGGGCGCCTGAGATCACTAAATGGTCGCAGACGCAGGGCGCTCGAACGGCCGGCAACATCGCATATGCACCGTTTGGCAACAATGCAGCCTTCTTCGACAAATACGCCAACGACATGATTGTGATCAACGGTGTAGATGCTCAAACGAACTCCCATACCACCGGAGTTCTGCACAATTGGAGTGGTCGCAACGCCCGTGGATTTCCGACCATCACCGCGATGTTTGCGGCCCATCAGGCTGCTACGCTGCCTTTGGCCTACATCAACTATGGTGGCTTTGGCGATACGGCTAACCTGATTCGGTTCTCACGATTGGATGACGTCAACTCACTCAGACAGCTGTTGAACCCTGGTCAACGTGCGTGGGACGCCAACCAAACCGATCGGACCCCAGAGGATCTCGCGCGCATTCGGAGTTTTCGACGAGCCCGTAACGCCCGCATGCTTAACAACGACAGTCTTCTTGCGCGAACCCGTGACACGCTTGAGGCCTATGATTCTGCATTGAACTCTGCGGGTGAGTTGGAGCGTTTCGCAGCGTTTGTACCAGTCGACGAAGACGTCCTGCCCCGGGTCTCCGTCAACCCTGAAATTGACAGCAATCTTCCGCAACAGGTGCAGCTCACGGCGGCTGCGTTCGAGGCCGGGGTAGCATCCGCGGCAGATCTGTTGCTGCGTGGATTTGACACTCACCAGAACCACGACGCGTTACATGAGCCACTGATCTCCCATCTGAACGATGGCATCGATCTCTTATGGACAATGGCAGAAGAACGCGGTTTTGCCGATCGCCTTACGGTCGTGATCGGATCCGACTTTAGCAGAACGCCCCGTTACAACGCGGACAACGGCAAGGATCATTGGCCGATTGGTTCAGTGATCGTGATGCAGAAGAACGCACCCTGGGGCAATCGTCAGGTCGGAGTCACAGACGAAGGACACAACGCGTTCAACATCAACCCGGCTACGCTTCAGGTCGACTCCGAAAACGGCACAGTCATCTACCCCAAGCATGTGCACAAGGCACTACGCCGGCTACTGCATCTCGAGGGTACCCGTGTGGAGTCCGGCCTTGAGTTCCTTGCGACGGAAGACTTCGCCTTCTTCGAAGACGGCGTTGGCTGACGCGCGAGCGGACCCGATGGACAGATAGAAATTGGCCAACCATGCTCGCGACATGCATCACAGATAGCCCACGGACCTCATGCACTATCGGTGCACCAACGCGACGTGGACACATGCGGCAGAAACCTCGGCGCGCCGTCCCGAACCGATGCGATGCAGCGAGGCAATCGGCATAATCGGTGCCCCATGAAAACCGCAACCACAGCGACTCCCCGCGTTCTCGAGCTTTGGGGAAGCCCCGCCACCGCCTGGGCCGCTCGGCTCCTTGCAGACCATGGCGCTGACGTCGTCAAGATCGAACCCCCCAGCGGCGACGTCGCTCGGCATCGCGGACCATTCCAGGGCCACTCGCCCGACCCCGAGAAATCAGCTCTTTTCCACGCGCTGAACCCAAACAAGCGTTCGATTTGTCTTGACTGGCGTGACCCTCGATTGGAAGAACTGCTGGATTGGGCCGAAATCGTCGTTACGGGTCAGCTCCCTATAGGTTCGTTTCCGTCGTGTGCATCCACGGGTTCCAACGCAGACCTGCGACAACCGGAATGTGTTGCCGAGGCGTTAGCAGCACGCTGGCCAAACATGGTGGTGTTGTCGATAACTCCTTTTGGCGTGTCGGGCCCCTATTCAAGCTTCGAGGCAACCGAGCTCATTCATGCCTGCTCCGGTGGTTGGGCTGCACTGACGCCAGGGACTGATCCAGATCCGTCTAAGCCACCCCTCAAAGTATTCGGTCACCAGTGCGAACTGATGGCCGGCATCAATGGAGCAATGGTGGCGCTGGCTACCTGGCGAGACACAGCCCGAACAGGCATCGGCGACCTTATCGACCTTTCGATTCAATCCTATGTTGCCTCCGTGCTCGAAGTTGCACTTCCCAACTGGAGCTATATGGGCAATCTCCCCCTACGCTTCCATTCTCGTAGACTGATCCCGTGGTCCATCTTCCAAGCTGCAGATTCGGCCGTGTTTTTGATCTGCGTTGAACAGGATCAATGGGATCGTTTGGTCGATTTCATGGGCAACCCGGAGTGGGCAACAATAGATCTTTTCAGCGAGCTGAAAGGAAGGGCCGACAACGCCGACCTCATTCACGCACTCATCGGAGAATTCATCGCTAAGCACACGGCGCAAGACCTTTTCCACGAAGGCCAGCGTCGGCGAATCTGTTTCGCGCCGGTAATGAGCTTTGCGGACTTGCACCAGAACCCGCACACGGTGGAGCGACAGTTCTTCCAAAGAGTCGAACACTCTGCCACCGGCACCAGTGAACAACTTGCAGCACCTGTCCTCACGCGTTCTGGCAGGGCCTCACTTGTACGTCCACCTCCGTTGTTGGGTGAGCACAACTCCGACTTGGCAAAACTTGCTGCCANAGTGCCCGACAAACCNTCTGNGCATCCGGCGAGCAGGCCNCTCGAAGGGATNCGCGTCANGGATCTGTCCTGGGCCTGGGCGGGCCCATTTTGTACGCTCAACCTGGCACATCTGGGGGCTGAGGTAATCCGCCTCGAGTCTGAAGTGCGNCCGGACATCTATCGCCGCTACATGATCAACCCGCCCGAAATGACGNCTGACCTAAACACCTCGGGCGTATTCAACCAATGGGCGCAAGGTAAGCGAAGCGTATCCGTTAACCTCCGTACCCAAGCTGGCATTNCNCTCGTNAAGGAGATCGTCGCCAAAAGTGACGTGGTCGTGCAGAACTTTGCTACCGGGGTTCTTGANCGATTGGGCCTCGGCTACGAGACACTGCGCGCTATCAAGCCCGACATCATCCTTGCNAGCGTGAGCGGATTCGGCCAGTCCGGTCCCTACGCCGAATACATCGGCTACGGCCCCTCGTCCGCACCACTGACTGGCTTGTGCGACATGACGGGATATNGTGACGGCAGCCCCGACGAAATTGGCCTCTCCATGCCGGACCCGACTGCGGGGATCACGGCAGCCTGGGCTGTTGTCTCCGCCCTGGCGCATCGGGACGCTACAGGCGANGGCGACCACCTCGATATCAGTCTGTGGGAAGCAACAGCGGCCCTCGCCGCAGAAGGCTGGTACAACTACGTCTGGAATGGCGTGACTGGCGATCGCCAGGGCAATCGTGACCACGCCATGGCGCCACATGGCATTTTTCGATGCNCNGGAGAAGAGGCNTGGATTGGTATCGCCTGTCGGGACAACCGCGATTGGCGCNAGCTGGCCNATTTGATCAAACCAGCTCTCGCTCAAGATGATCGATTCGCGTCTNTCGCCGGGCGNAAGCTTCATGAAGCAGAACTCGAAGGTGCACTNCAAGAGTGGACNAGCAACCAGTCAGCCTGGGATGTCACACGGTCCCTTCAAGCCGTAGGCGTACCCGCGTTTCCNGCTTACACAGCGCGAGATATTGTTTCGGACGANCATCTGAANGCCCGGGGTTTCATCGAACGCCTTNATCACCCTGTTGTCGGGCGNCGCGACCACTCAGGGATCCCGTGGANACACCAAAAACGACCCAATGGTGTCCGNTCNCCAGCGCCNCTAATGGGNGCGGACACCGTCGATGTGCTTACGCGGATCCTAGCCATGCCACGCGAAAAAGTTGACCAGCTGCGATCAGAGGGNGTCCTGAAGTAGAGGCCACTGGCCGCAACAGNGTAAAAGCCTCACAANGAATCAAAAACACTGNATTGGCCAGGCCATAGGCACCCATAGNCCANNNCACCCNATNACAAGCTCAGGCACCTGAGCACGANCCCGNCTCCCGCGGGTATAGNCTCCGTTATAGATCGGATNNAAAGGANAGATGACCGAAATACGCGGNGCACCGANTCAAGGAGAACAAGTGTGAGTCCTTCCAAGGTAGTTCGATCGAACNGCACGNTCAGTAAGCGAATCGCGCTCTGCCCAAAGAGCTCATGGGTTGAGCGCGNCATNCTTGCCTTCGGTTCAACGCCTTGCTCTGCNCNACCCGTATTTGTATAACGCACTCCTGTCTCGCCTACTTGAGGAAGCACCATGGCTCTCAGACTTGCACTGTTCGGTCAGGCTCCGATAGCGAACGACTGCATCGATCGACTCATCGCCGATGGGCACGAAATCGCGGCCGTCTACGCACCGGAAGACGGCNGNCGTCCAGACGCGCTCGCGGCTCATGCCCGAGAGCTAGGGCTCCGGGTCGTTCAGCGCCGCTACTTCCAGAAGAAGTCTGGGGATCCGATCCCGGCAGCTCTGGAGGATTACGAAACACTGAATGTTGACCTGAACGTGCTNGCNTCATTTACGTCATTCTTGCCTGCAGCGATTACAGATGCNCCCAAGCACAAGAGCGTGTGCTTCCATCCTTCGATTCTCCCGCGTTTTCGCGGGGGGAACGCAATGCAATGGCAGATAATCGAAGGCGAGCCTGAAGTGGGGGTATCGATCTTTGTGCCAGACCGCGGCGTAGACACAGGTCCGCTGGTGGTACAAAAAGGTGGTATTACGATCGACTCTACAGACACGACCGGCACATTGTTCTTCAACAAGCTAGCGCAGCTTGGCGTGGACGCAATTGTGGAAGCAGTCAACCTGATCGATCGTGGCGAGGCGGTGCTCCAAACCCAAGACGAGAGCACAGCAACCCACCAAGGCCTCGTCGGCGAAGCTGACGCCGCAGTTGACCTGACCCGTCCAGTTGACGAGATCGACCGNCTGATNCGAGGTTGTGACCCGCAGCCCGGCGCTTGGATACGCCATGAGGGCAAGCCCGTGCGTCTTTATGACGCGATGCGCGTTGACGAAAAATCCGGCACACCAGGTGAGGTACTAGGTACGACCGAGGATGGCGCTATGATCCTTGCCGTGGGCGAAGGCGCTCTTCGAATTGGCCGTGTCCGCAAGGATTCCGGCAAGGAGCCAGCGCAGNCCTTCCTCGAGCGGNATGGTGCAGGCCCGTTCGATTCTGCCTAACGGCCTCGACGGNCGCGTGCAGNCGCTGATTACTGGCAACTNCGATAACTTGCTTCAAATAACTGNGCCATCAACGCNCNAACGCTGCCAGGTCGCTGCGGCGTTCTGACGCCCGTGCCTTGTGAAATCAAACTTCAANTGCGGAATTCATCATCAACCCGAAGNCATAGGCAGCTCTNCGACACATATCGCCGTTTCGAGATACCTACNGCTCCGCAGAATAGNTCGTTGAACCGCGATTGATCTGNCACGGTACGAGCATAGACACTCTAGTTTCGGCTACCCCCGAGAAGAGAGACCGATATTGCCAGCTGCCTCCGAAGACACTCACCGAAATTTCAGCAACCGCCGCCCAAAGACATGCACTGCAGATTTGCCGTCCAACATCAGTGGACACAAGGTGCGTTCGCCCGCACATCCCGCGACACACGCTGATCGCTGAAGGCGGCAGATCGCGCTCCTTTGGTTTCGCATCAGCGGAACTGTGCAAGATTCGAACCGACACAGGGCGTTGGGTAACGGCCAGTAGAGTGCNAGAACCANCCANGATCCNANCNAACGCGGAGCGCCACTAATCACGCTCCCCCTTGANCCGAACCATGCGCCCNAAGTCGTCCNGCTAAGTTGAGGTGAGACTTTATTCACTAATATGTCGTCGACTGTGCCAACGCGATCCTTCTCCCTTTTTCGGACACCTCCTACCCTTTGAAAAAAATACATTTTCTCCGATCACTATCCGTGGCGCGGAGTTCGCTTTAAATCTCTGGAATCGCCATTCGAAGGGCATCACCCACAAACCTCGTCACACTCCGACCCATCATTGGAAACCGCAACACGCCGTAGCTCCAGCTATGGATGTTCGCCGAGTAAAGCTCGGTTGGGTGGCACTCGCCGTCATCGTCGCGTTTGCTGCATCGCACATGGTGAGTCATCTAGTCTCGGGCGGGAGTTCTGACTATGCGGACAACACCAGCTATACGAAATCTGCGTGGAAGACTGGTACCAAAGCAAACCGACTAAGTACGGTCAAGCCCAGTGTGAGTCTGACCAAAGCACTCGATCAAATCGGTATCCCCATCTTCCACGACCGGATTGGCGATCGCGTCAACATCCTGTTCTATTACACGGAACGCTATCTGGATGATAAGCAAGCCAATGAGCAGCGTGAGACCACTCCGTTAGTGTTCATATATAGGGCTCTCTTCCCGGCAGATTTTGGTGCATCCAGTCCGACGCAGTAGGCGATTATCCTAAGATAGGACCGAAAAACGCTCCAAGATGCGCTGACATAGCACCGACAATTGACACCCAACAGTCGTTCGCGGATAGTGCGATTCCTCCCGGGAGCGCAACTCTCCATCGCTTCCCGGAAAAAGCTGGAGGGAGGACTCAGTGCCCGGTCTCAATTTCGACGTAGATCCTGACGGCCTACTCGAATACTCGGTAGTTTTCACCGATCGCTCGCTAAATCATATGTCGGCGAGCTTCCAAAGCGTGATGACTGGCATCTCATCGATGCTGAAGGAAGTCTACTGTGCGCACTCCGTTGCGATCGTGCCCGGCGGCGGCACCTACGGGATGGAGGCAGTCGCTCGTCAGTTCAGCAATGACGAGCATGCGCTGATTGTACGGAATGGCTTCTTTAGTTATCGCTGGAGCCAAATTCTCGACGCTGGGAAGATCGCTAGCGGCACCACTGTAATGAAGGCGCACCCAGCGAATGAGGCAGAAAACCCCGCGTATGAACCTGCCGACATCAACGAGGTTATAGAGAGAATCGCCTTAGATAAGCCCAGCGTCGTTTACGCTCCCCACGTTGAAACGGCCGCGGGCTTGATGCTACCGGAAAATTACATCAAGGCGATTGCTGACGCCGCCCATGCGGTGGACGCGCTGTTTGTCCTAGATTGCATTGCCTCCGGAACCCTGTGGGTCGACATGGCGGAGACCGGTGTGGACGTGCTGATCAGCGCACCTCAGAAAGGTTGGAGTGCATCACCTTGCGCCGGACTTGTAATGCTCAGTGAACGCGCAACGGAACGAGTTGGGCAAACAACCAGCAGCAGCTTTGCCTGCGATCTTCGCAAGTGGCACGACATCATGGCTGCCTACGAGAGCGGCGGGCACGCATACCACGCCACCATGCCGACCGACCCTCTGCGTAAACTCCACGACGCGATGATCGAGACCCGGACACTCGGGTTCGACACCCTTAAGCGAGCCCAAGAGGATCTGGGCGCGCAGGTTCGGAATCTTCTGGGCGAATCAGGGTTCAAAAGCGTGGCAGCAGAAGGGTTCGAGGCGCCTGGGGTAGTCGTCTCCTACACTGATGACCCCAATATACAGAACGGCAGTCGATTCAAGGCCCTTGGTCTGCAAGTCGCCGCTGGCGTTCCATTGATGATCGACGAGCCGGACACATTCCGTAGCTTCCGGCTGGGCCTGTTTGGGTTGGACAAGCTGAACAACGTCGATCGCACCGTGGGCAACCTGAGGCAAGCCCTGAAAGCCCTCTAGGGCCACCCGGGCCGCTCTCATGCTACGCCGNCNAAGCCAGAGCCGCCGAATCTCTGGGCTAAACTCGGAAAATCTTGATGTAAGTCACTAAGCTTGAGCAAAACTCTCCGGCGGAGCGTGCGCTGCCGTTTGCAAAAGGCGCACGGGCCTTGGGTCATTCTCGACCGCTACAAAGCCTACCAAGTAATCAAAGCTGTGTTCATTGACACTGCTGTTTTGAGNGGAATNGCTGACAACCACAAGCCCGGAGCATGTTGGCGTCAGTAGGCTCAGGCAAGCTCGACCCACCTGGGTCCGTGCAGTTTAGCGCCGCGCTACCAAAGCAGCATTTACGATCTGCCGGGCAGTCCTGATGAGTACGCACCCCCACTGGTTCACTACAAGCTAAAAACTGGCGCTTTAGCATCACGGCAAAGACGCGAACCAGGGACACACCCTGCAGAACGGATACTTCGCCGCATGCACTAAAGCCAAAGATCACCGCTCTAACACTGTGGAAGGCCAAAAAGAACCGAGCAATTCGCCAGGTCCACACTTCGCAATGCCAAACACGGTGAGGTCGGAGGAGTGAGCGCGGAAACAGAGGCTGTTGACGTCCGGCGTGACAACTCGGACTATCGACAGCACCTAGCTGTGCACAACAAATCCCATGGCCACCAAGATCGTCTTTGTTACACCTTTCCCCGACTCTGCTGCGCTAGCCTCC
>PAWP01000120.1 GCA_002714125.1 Gammaproteobacteria bacterium | reverse complement strand
ATTCAGAAATATTCTTGAGTTGAGATTGAAAGTCTTTAAAGTCGCTTAATAAACCGTAAAAATTAGATCGGTTTAATGCCTTTAGCCTCTCACAGACTTTATCAATTTTATGAAAGAGCTCTTTTGTTAGAGCTTTAGAATTACGCCTGGATTGTTTCGACGCGCTGAAACAAATCGCAGCCAAGTCAGGGGACTCGGGCGCTATCGGCTCCGAGATCGCCGAGTGTGGCGGGGGCGAACTGGGGCGCCTAGACTGTTACGACACGCTCGCGCGCAAGTTTGGTCCAGAAGAAGTGGATACTGCCAGCGCCGAAGCAGAATCGACGGACGGCAAATCGAAGATTAAGAAGTCTGCGATCCCGAAGACCTTTACCAGCGTGCTGACCGGAGCGCGTCGCGGCATGACCGGTGTTTGGATGCTCGAGCTGGAAAACGGCCAGGTGTGGCGTGAACTTGAGCCGACGCCGGGATCGAACTATCGGGCTGGCGATGAACTCACCTTCAAGAAAGGTTACTTTGGTGCCTTTCGAATGAAGAATGAGCGTACGAAAATTGGCACCAAGGTCAAAAACCTGCGCTAGTAAATGGCGGCGTCGCGCCAGCCTTGGAATGGGTCATATTTGGCGGTCTACAGGCGACGGGTAAAACGATCATCCTGATGAAGGTCGAGAGCAGAGCTTTCGATCGTCAGCTGGCGCAACCTCGCTAGGCATTCTGCTGCATTTTCCTCAGCGCCTGTTTGACCCAGGCTGCAAAGTCCGCGTCCACTTTATCCGCCGTACCTTGCCAGCAGTCTTGGAACCCGGACTGCGAAATCAGTTCCTCGAGTGCCGCCTGCTTTTCCGGCGTGAGAGTGGCGTATGCGAGGTACTCGGCTTCGATTACCTGCAGTCGAGCCAGTAATGCCGACTTGTCCGACATTTGTCGCGCCCGCTCAGCCGGCTACAGCAGCGCGCTGACGGATCAGAGGCAATACAGTATCGATCGTCGGGGTTGGCGTACCGGTGAGCGTGCCCAGTTCCTGTACGACCGTTAACAGTGCGTCGATTTCCATTGGTCGGCCGCGTTCGAGGTCTTGCAACATCGAGGTTTTATGCGCACCTACAGCCGCGGCGCCGTCGATGCGTTTGTCTACATCGACGCCGAAGCGGACTCCAAGCGTCTCGCCGATCACCTGAGCTTCTACCATCATGGCCCTGGCTACTGCCCGGGTCCCGGGGTCCGTCGCGATGACGTCTAGAGTAGCGTGAGTAAGCGCGCTTATGGGATTGAAGCAGAGATTGCCCCATAGCTTAATCCAGATGTCGTTGCGGATGGTTTTGCGGACGGGCGCTTTGAAGCCTCCGTTACGCAAGGCAGTGGATAACGCTTCGGCACGGTCAGTCTTGATACCGCTGGGCTCACCTAGCGTGAACCGATCTCCTTCTAGATGCCGGATGACGCCGGGTGACTCGACCTCGGCGGCCGGATAGACAACGCAGCCCAGGGCCCGTTCTGGACCAATGCCGTTCCAGATTGCACCGCCGGGGTCGACTGACGCGAGGCGTCGACCTTCGAGCGCGCCGCCAACGCCGTAAAAGTACCACCAGGGGATGCCATTGACGGCGGTAACAACGGTCGTGTCAGGGCCCAGCAAAGGCTGCAGCGCCGGGATAATCCCGGTCAATGCATGGGCCTTGAGGGTCACGATCACAAAATCCTGTGGCCCAAGGCTGGCGGGATCGTCCGTGCACGCGGGGCTTGCGTGTACCGTACCCGAGTCGCTGTGCACCGTGATGCCTCGTTTCTGCATTGCGGTCAAATGTGCACCCCGTGCTATCAGTGTGACATCTTCTCCAGCGCTGGCGAGACCAGCACCGAGATATGCGCCGATTGCTCCGGCGCCAAAGATGCAGATGCGCATACTGTTGCTGCTCCTTTGAACGACGGTTTGCCCCTAATCCGTCAACCCCAGTTTCTCGGCCAGACCAATACGCTGAAGTTTCCCCGTGGCGCCTTTTGGAATCTCTTCGAGGAAGAGAATCTTTCGGGGCACCTTGAAGGGAGCCAGCCGTTCAGAGGCAAAGTCTTTTATGTTTTTTTCTGATGTAGATTCACCTTCACGCAGCACGGCCGCCGCTGCCACTTCTTCACCTAGGATTTTGTGCGGCATAGCAAACGTGACAACTTGGGCAATAGCCGGGTGATCCATGAGGATGTCGTCCACTTCGCGTGGCGAGATCTTCTCGCCACCACGATTGATGATTTCTTTGAGGCGCCCTGTGATGGTGAGGAAGCCGTCCGTGTCCATATACCCCTGATCTCCCGTGCGGAACCAGCCGTCTTCGAACGCTCCAGCATTCGCCTCAGGATTATTTTCATAGCCACGGCAGACGTTTTCGCCCCGGATGACTACCTCGCCGGTATCACCCTGCGCCAGCATAGTGCTGGTCGACTCGCTCATGATCGAAACTTCGGGGCCTGCGGCCGGGCCAACCGTACCCGGCTTGCGCTGTCCTGGAGGGATCTGGTTGCAGGTCATCTGGTGGGCTGCTTCGGTCATGCCGTATGCTTCGATTACGGGCGCGCCAAAGGTCTTCTCGAGTTCCTCGAATACTTGCGGTGGCAATGATGAGGACGAAGAGCGGATCAATCGCAGCTGAGAGTTTGAGACAATTTCCTGATTGCGAGCGGCACGCGCGAGTATGGCCTGATGCATCGTCGGCACCGCGGTGTACCAGGTGGGCTTGACGGACTCTAGCCAGCCGAAGAAGCGTAACGCGTCAAATCCTGGTGAGCAGAAGATGCTGCTGCCGGAGCGCAGTGGTGCCAGCACGCCAGCCATCAGGCCATGAATGTGAAATAGCGGCATCACTTGCAGGCAGCGGTCTGACGGTTCGAGCGCGAGCGTCGTAGCGACGTTGCGCGCGGTTGCAGCCAGATTAGCCTGCGTCAGTGGCACAATCTTGGGTCGGGACGTGGTTCCCGATGTGTGTAGAATCAAACCGATATCATTAGATTCCGAGGCACCTGTCAATGTGGGTGGCTCGGCGACGTAATTGGCCGGCTTGTCGAGCTCGAACTGGCCGGCCGGGTATTCGGGGCGGGTGACCAGACTCAGTATGGGTATGCCAAGCTCTCTCGCAGCGTCCACGGCTGGAGAGTCACTGTCTTTCTCGACGACGACGGCCTTGGCGTTGAGGTCTTCCAGGTAGAACGCAAACTCGTCCCGCGTGTATGCAGGGTTGAGTGGAGCGGTGGTTGAACCGCCGGCGACGGCGACGAATGCCGTGGCCATTTCCGGCCCGTTGGGCAGCACAATCGCAACCCGGTCTCCTCGGCCTATACCGAGTTGGTTGAGGCGCAGCACGGTATTGTTGATGTGTGTGCGCAGGCCTGCATAGGTGAGGTCTTCCCGCTCGAGGGCAGATACGGCAACCGCGTTGTCATCGCCAGCTGCAAGAATGTCGTGGATGGTTGGCACGTGTTGTTTCTCCTGGCCGTGCGGGTTTTGAGTGTGTTTATTGGGTCAGAGTGAGCGCAGGAAAGCCAGTAGCGCTGCGTTGGTGGCCTCTGGTGCTTCCTGTTGTACCCAGTGGCCTACGCCGTCGATGATCGTGCTGCCGCGCAGGTCCTCGCAGCCTGCACCCGGTTGTGCGTAGAGGTCATTGCCCGGGACGAAGTGGCGCACGGCATCCCGCTCACCCGCGATAAAACAGGCAGGCTGCTGGATCTTGCGTCCCATCAGTGCTTCGCCAACGTCTTTGCGGTCAACGGACCCCGCTCGGTATCGATTCAGAGGGCCGCGGAAGCCGCCCGCAGCGAAGGCCTCGGTGTAGACGTCTAGGTCTAATTCGCTCAACCAGACCGGGAAAGGATCAGGATTGGTGAGTGAATCGAGCAGATTGGCGTCTTCGGGCTTCTGCGCAATCCAGGTGTCTACTTCAGCCTGGCCACCTAGCGCGTAGTAGATCTTGCGCAGTGCTAAGCGTACATCCGCCTCGAGTTCCGCTTCAGCGACACCCTCAGCCTGGAAATAGGTCTGATAGAAGAACCNGCCCTTGTAGATGTCACGTAGCATAGACGCGGGGGCCGGTGAGGCCGGCATGTAGGGCACCGACAGGCCCGCAACTGCACTAATGACATCGGGGTGCAGCAGCGCCGTATTCCAGACAATGGGGGCGCCCCAGTCATGGCCCACAATCGCAACTGGATCGTCTGACAATGCGCGCGCCACCGCTGAGACATCGCCGGCCAGGTTGCGCAATGAGTAGGATTCGATCGGATGNGGTTTGCTGCTCGCGCCGTAGCCGCGCACGTCCATCGCGGCGACCCGGAAGCCCGCCTCGCTCAGCCCACTCATCTGATGGCGCCATGAATACCAGAGCTCGGGCCAGCCGTGTACGCACAGCACCACGGGNCCCTGCCCTTGAACCGCAACGTGCAGGTCGATCTCGCCGTTGCTGACTTTGATGTGCTCGATACTCATNTCACTGNCCCCNTGGGCCCTGATTGTCCATGGTNGCCGAAGCCCCATCCGCATTATCTTGCGCGTTGAGCTTACGNCGTGTTTCGTTATATTTGCTCTTGTCGATCCTATACTGCGCATAGAGTATCGAAGCGATCACGCCAGGGATAATGGCNATGGGTGACTCGATCGTGCCAACCCACCAGATGATCTCTGGGTCGACCTCGCCAGGAACGGCTTTGTCTGGGAAGGCGATGAGCCAAAGCGCTGCTGCCGCGATGCCGTGGCCAATGGAATTGTCCANCTTGGCAAAGAAAGTCCGCGCAGAGTAGATGATCCCTTCTTGGCGGATGCCGTACCTGAGCGCGTTTTCGTCCGCCACGTCGGCCAGTGCCGACATCACGCTGATATTTAGGATCGATCCCGCGCCGGCGCCAAGCGCCCCGAAGNTGGCGATGCCCAGCACCAGGTTTTCCGAGCCNTTCTCCGGGAACATACCTNTCATTCGCANGACCACNGGCATNGCAGGGAATACCGAAAGGGCGAGCGCGGTCGCGACAATGGTNGCGCGTTTGTCGAACGCGGTATGGATGCTGGTCGAGAAAAAGAAGCCCGTCAGGTAACCAAATAACGAGCCGATAAACAGCACGTTTCCAAAGTCCTCACTCGTTAGCTCCCAGTAATAGAGATTGATATAGAAGCTCATNCCGCNGCGCAGGCCGAGCATGAGGGATAGGGCAAAAAGCGCAATCAACAACCAGAGATAGTTGCGGTTGCGGAACGCCCCCATGAGGTCTTTGTAGAAGTCNAGCGCGGAGAAGGGCTTGGCGTCCGGCGGTGGCTGCGGCAGCGAAGGAATGCGGTCGAGGGTGAACCAGGCTGAGCTGAAGAGCACAATCAGGATGATGAACGCCGTCCAGAGCGAGAACGCGTCGTATGCGTGCGGATTAAGAAATCCATTTGCGAACTGTGCGGCCGACGCGAAAAAGANGATCGTGTTGAGTTTGAACATCGCCGCGNTGCCAAGCCACGCGAAGAAGTTGTTGTAGCTCATGATTTTGGTGCGTTCGATGTACTCCTTGGATAACTCGCCACCCATTGCGAGGTGCGGCACGTGGTAAATGGTCATGGATGTGCGCAGGCAGATCGACCAGAACAGTAGCCAACCGAAGAGCCACCAGTCGCTCCAGNCTTCTGGCGGGTTGAATGAGCACCAGAACGAGGCAGCTATGAAGGGTGGCGCGATCAGCATGAAAGGGTGTCGCCGGCCCCAGCGTTTGGAGCGGAAACGGTCAGACCATGAACCCATGAAGGGGTCGGAGATGGCATCAGCAAAGATGGCCAGAGTGGGAACCGCCCCAGCGAGTCGGATGTCTAGCCCCAAGACCTGGTTGTAGTAACCCATGCCNATGACGCCAAGAGAATAGAGCGCTAGCGATTCCGCAGTCGACCCAACGCCGAAGGCGAAGCGAGTGCNGACCGGAACGGTACGGGGGTCGNTACCCCGGAAACGATCAAAGAGCGACTTTAGTCCGGCCAAGTGTTCTCCAGCTTGTTTTGCTTCTCGGACCGGCTAACNGNGGTGGTTCCGGNTTGACGTCTTTTTGTTGCCTGCTGGCNTCAGCTGGCGGNGGGGGACTCTAGCAGGGAGTTTGTATGTGGGACAGTTGCTTGCAGCGNNGCNTGGAACNATCCCGCGTGGTCGGTGGGCCCGCGGCCGGCTGGTAAGATGGTGCTGTCNATTNTTGCCTGGGGGACGTTATGAAGCGTCGAACGTTGCTTGGAGCCTCCNGTCTGGTCTCGTTGTCCGGGGTTGGCTTGCTAACTGGGTGCGGTCCCAGGGGAGAAACTTTGGCTGGCTTCGAACAAGGCATGTATCTCGCAGGAAACTTCGGGCCCGTGGACGCAGAGGTGACGGAGACGGCGCTGACTGTGAAGGGCACCCTCCCGCCCGAACTCAACGGGCGCTTCGTGCGCAACGGGCCAAACCCGATCGGTGAAGTCGGCAGTAAACACCACTGGTTTCTTGGTGACGGCATGGTTCATGGGATTAGGATTGGTGAAGGTCGCGCTGACTGGTACCGTAACCGCTGGGTCCGGAGTGGAGACATACGTCGCGAGCTCGGCGAGCCCAGACTTCCAAATGCGCCGTCCTCAAGCCCGAACACCCATGTGATTGGCCACGCTGGTAGTACCTGGGCAATTGTCGAGTCGGGCGGGGCGCCGGTGTCGATGTCATACGAGTTGGAGACGCTTGGCGAAGGCGGGGGCTGGGATGCCTACACCGCGCACCCGAAAGTGGACCCGGATAACGGTCACCTACACGCGCTTTGCTACAACTGGGCCGCGTGGAGGGATCACATCAGGTACCTTGAACGCACGCCGGACGGGCACACGATCAAGAGCATGGAGATNCCGATGGCGGGGATGTCCATGATCCACGATATGGCGCTGACNGAGCACTATGTGGTGATCATGGACCTGCCCGTGACGATCAGTTTTCTTGCGCTTGGTATGGGCTATGGGTTCCCGTTCCGATGGGATCCTGACCACGAGCCGCGCATTGGGCTGCTGCCGCGAGACGGCGGTCCAGGGGACATTATCTGGTGCCCGATCTCAGCCCAAGCGGCGTTCCACTCCATGAACGCCTACGAAGAACTGGACGGCAATGTCGTGGTCGANGTGGCTCGGTATGACAGGATCTTTGTAGAGGACCTCAACGGGCCGTTTGGCGATAGCCTGCCCCGNCTTGATCGCTGGACGATCAACCCTGGCACGCGGACTGTTAACGAGACGGTGGTGTTTGAGCGGCCCGCAGAGTTCCCGCGTACCCACCCGGGGGTTGTNGGCAAACCCTATTGCTGGGGTTACACGGTTGCCGTGGACGGTGACCGCTTCCCTGGGATAATTAAGCACGACATGCAGGCAGGTACGTTCAAGCGGTTTGACTTCGGGTCGGGGCGCAATGGCGCCGAGCCGGTCTTTGTGCCGCGGGAGGGGTCAACTGAGGAGGATGATGGCTACCTGATGATGTTTATTTACGATAAGGCAAGCCACAAAAGCGATTTCGTCGTTTTCGACGCGCGGGAGCTTGAGCGCGGCGCAATCGCCACTGTCAGCCTACCGATACGGGTGCCGTACGGCTTTCATGGCAGNTGGATACCAGACACCGAAGTGGGCCCTGCGTGACTGGCGGGCCGCGACAGAGCGNTCTTAACCATGGGTGAGTACACCTCNAAGGTTCCTTTCTATANGTTCCCTGCTGCAAACGAGGCGGCGNAGCGAGAGGCGCTTGAAGTAAACCCGCTCCTGCAGCGGATGCGGGGTGTTCGTGAGAAGCATGCCGCTGATCCCCACCGCCCGGTCTACCACTACGTCAATCCGGAGGGGGGCCTGAACGATCCGAATGGCCTCTGTTTCTGGAATGGCTACTGGCATCTCTTCTACCAGGCTTATCCGCCAGAAGATCCACGCCAGCACTGGGGTCACGCTATCAGCCGGGATCTGATCCATTGGGAGGACNTGCCNTACTGCATCTATCCGGACCCGGAAGANTGTTGCTTTTCTGGTGCCGCGCTCGTTGAGCCGGATCGGGTGATTGCGATGTACCACGGGACGAAGGTGGGCAANATGGTTGCAATTGCCAGCGACCCGTTGCTGCTGAACTGGACAAAGGTTGCCGGGCGTGCGGTTATTCCGCTCAGCGGGCCTGNAGGCGAAGCTCTGCCNTATCGGGTGTTCGACCCGTGTATCTGGCGTAAAGGGGAGTACTACTATTCGCTGTCCGGTGGCGTGGAGAGGTCNGGGCCGGCCGGCAAACCCGTGGCGGCGGACTTTCTCCTGCGCTCGAAAGACCTGGTGGACTGGGAGTATCTGCACCCCTTCACTGANGATGATGCTTTTACGATGGTGGGTGACGACGGTGCCTGCCCCTACTTCTGGCCGATTGGCGACAGACACATTTTGCTCTTCTTCTCGCATTACAGTGGTGGGCAATATCTGCTNGGAGACTACGACACCGGGCGGGACAAGTTTGTTGTGACCCACGGGGCCAAGTTCAACTTTGGAGCGGTGCGACCAGGTGGCGTGCACGCACCTTCGGCTGCGCCGGACGGCGAGGGCAACGTCATCGTCCTGTTCAACATGAACCCTGGTAAGGAAACGGCTGGCTGGAATCAGATCATGTCGCTGCCCCGTAAGCTTTGGCTCGCGGGTCCGGAAGATCTGAGGATGGCCCCAGTAGANGCGGTCAAGTCCTTGCGCGGCGAGCATGTCTCGGTGCCCGCAACGGAGCTGCCGGCGGGTGTCGAGGTTGCGCTGCCTGGCGTCGCAGGCAATACCCTGGAGATCGAGCTTGAGGTCGACGTGGGCGGTGCCAACTTTGTTGAGCTCGANGTATTGAAGTCCGATACCGAAGTGACCCGCATCATTTACTACCCGGATCGAGGCTACTGGGATCGGATTGGCGGCACCGCAACGCGACCCGGTTTGCTCACGTTGGATACAACCGATGGGTCCACTGCTGCGGATGTCAGTACGCGCCCGCCGGAGACGGCGCCTGTACGTATCTCCCGGTCTGAACCGCTCAAGCTGCGGGTTTTCATCGATAAGAGTATTGTCGAGGTGTTCGCTGGTGAGCTGCAGTGTGTGGCAACCCGCGTTTACCCCGCGAACCCAGCGAGTACGGCGGTCAGCATTCGGGCCCAAGGCCAACGAGCGCGGTTGGTCAGGTGTGACGCCTGGCAGATGCAGTCGATCTTTTGAGATCCCACCTGGCCAAACATGACCGACGATAAAGAAGCTCGTACCAAACGCCTGTCCCGCATCGAGGGTCCGGTTCGCGGTATCTCGCGCATGATCGAAGAAGACCGCTACTGCATTGATGTGCTGCAACAGTAGCAGGCCATTGAGGCGGCCTGGCGCGGGTGGAAGACGCCGTGCTGAAGGAGCACACGCGGACCTGCGTGCAGTCGGCCATCGAAAGCGGCGATGCCGACGAGCAGCGCGAGAAATTCAATGAGCTGCTGGACTTCTTTGCCCGCATGAAGCTCTGAGCTGGGCAGGTACTGCTCCCTGTCTACCGTTCATCCCCCTGAGTGGATGGAGAGCCCGCAGCGGGTAGGGGCCGTGAGAGAATGGGGCGACTCTATTCGCGCCGGAGCTGTCGTGGACGATTCCGCAAGACCCTTTGAGGGGATCCGCATCGTTGAGTTTGGCCAGTTTGTGGCGGTGCCATTTGCCGCACAGCTGCTTGGCGAAGGCGGCGCGCACGTGATCAAGATCGAAGCGCTAGAAGGGGACCCGACTCGCAGGCTTAGCCCGATCGCGCCCCATGAGTCACGAACCTTCATCTCCCGTAACCGCAACAAGCACTCGTTACCTCTGGCACTATCCGACCCTGGAGCTCGGCCTGTCATCGACGCACTGTTAGAGTGGGCGGATGTGATCCTCACGAACTTCCGGCCTGGATTGGCTGAGAAGTTGGGCCTGGATTACACATCACTTTCAGCGCGTTACCGGAGATTGATCGTCGGCGCGGTATCGCCGTTTGGCAAGGCAGGGCCCGATGCCGGGCTTGCTGGGATGGATATAGTAGTTCAGGCCCGCAGCGGGCTTATGGCCGCGAACGGTCGCCTGATCGAAGGACGGCCGGCACCTGGCGACCCGGTTTCTGCCGACTACATGTGCGCCATGTCGCTTGCCTTTGGGGTGAGTTCCGCGCTGCTGCGACGGGAACGAACTGGGCGTGGTGGCTCGGTGGATGTCTCTCTCATGCAGGCAGCGATGACCCTTGCCAATAACCAGCTGGTGCGCTCGGAACAGCACGATGCCGAGCGCCATCGGGAAGTCCGCGCTGAGCTAGCGAAAAAGCGGGCGGCGAACGCACCCTTTGCGGAGCAGATGGAGGTGATTCCTTCCGCACGCGCCATGCCGCTGCTCAAGGTCTACTTCAGGACCTATGAGACGGCGGATCTAACCATCGCGGTTGCATGCGGCAGTCAGAAGCTGCGCGAGTCGTTTGTCGAGGTGACCGGACTCGATGATCCTGGATTGTTTGAAACCGATCTTTCCGGCTGGGGCGAACGCTACGATGCCCTGCAGGCCGAAGCGGAGGCTCTGTTCCGAACGCGTACCGCGGAAGATTGGGTTGCCACTTTTTCAGCTGCGGGGGTGCCAGTCTCGGCCGTGCAGTTTCCACTCGAGCTGTTTGAGGACGATCAGGCAACAGCGAACGGCATGTTCCACGTGTTGCCGCACCCTACCGCTGGCGACATCACTGTGTTGGCTCCGCCAGTACAGATTGATGGCGATGGCTTCAAGGCCGGATACCCCATTGCGGCATTTGGCTCGGAAACTGAAGCGCTGCTTGGCGAGATTGGGATTGACGCTGGCGAAGCTGCGGCACTTATCGACGCCGGCGTCACCCACAAGGGTCGTCAGTAGAGCACTGCCAGAGATAGTGGCTTGGTCTTCGCACAGCAAAGCTACCCCCTTCGGTTTTTGGTGACCGTTCAAGCGGTCGGAGTTGCGAGCGCCCTCTGAGATGACGGCGCAGACAGGTGCTGGCGATCTGCTACCAGGCAAAGTCGCTGCGGCGTTCGACGCCGCTATTCTGAACAGTCGCGGGGGCTAGGCCAGATTCGCGAGGAAGCCCTTCAGTGCGTCGAGGAAGCCCAGTGTGTTCTGGGATGCGACGTTATGTCCGCAGTCGGGAATGGTGATGAGCTGCCCGTTCTGAAGCACGCCAACAAAGCGCTCCGCAGCATCCTGCACCAGCACATTCGACTCGCCGCCACGAAGAATTAGCATCGGCACTGCCAGCTTTTCGAGCTCATTCAGGGTCGGCGTACGCCTGACATCGCCTTCGGCGTGGAATCTGCGGCGATCGTTCTTGGTGACGTATTTGCCGTCAGCGCGACGCAGAAGGTTGTACTTGAGCGTTTTGGCGATGTGCGCCCGGGTTCGATAGGGGTCATATTTCTCAACCCGGTCGAGGAAAACCTCCATGTCGTCAAACTCGATGTTGCGGCCCACAAATTCGCGGATCATTTTTGAGCCTTCGGAGTTGATCTCAGGTCCCATATCGACAACGGTGATGGCGCGGGGCACTTCGGGGTGATCACGCGTAAAAGTCAGTGTCACCATGCCGCCCATCGAGTGGCCGACAATGATCGGGTCTTTGACGCCGATTTGATCAATGAAGGCGCCGAGATCAGCCGCCATTTCGTGTACGGAGTAGTCGGCGGTGCGACTCCATTCTGAGTCACCGTGGCCGCGCTGGTCCAGCGCAAACACGTGCCAGTCCTGCGCCAGATGGAGGCTTACCAGGTCCCAGGAGTGGGCGGACTGGTTGCTGCCATGGAGAAAGACCAGAGTGGGGTTGGAAGGGTCACCCCATTCCAGAAAGTGGAACCTTTGACTGCGCAGGACCGTGTTGTGTGAGCGGTAGCGGACGGATTGCGGTGCCCCGATGCCAAGGTCCGCCGCGCTGTCGAGCAGACTCCTGAATTCATCGCTCCGACTTAGATCGAGCGGTGCCAGACTATCGCTGAACTCGTTGAGGTACAAAGATTTCGCTCCCCTTCCATCGGGCGCGGCACATTATCATGTTTGGTAGCCCCTTCGGTCCGGTTTCATCCTAGGTTGGATGCAATGGCCCGAGCAGTTAAGGTTCGCGCGCCTTTGAGAATGGGGTTTGGATTGTGATTCGCGCAGTGATCTTCGATCTGGATGGCACGCTAGTTGAGACCAACGTCGATTTCGCGTTAGTGCGCGATCACCTGGGTATTCCCCAGGGGGTCGGGATTCTTGAACACATAGCGGCGCTACCGGAGCGGGATCGGGTGCAGGCGCAGGCTGAAGTCCGCCGGCAGGAACTCGCCGGGGCTCATGCGGCTGTTTCCATGCCGGGGGCCGCGTCCCTGCTTGCAGGGCTGGATGCCGCAGACGTACCGTATGCGGTCGTGACCCGCAACACCCGCGAGGCGGCGTTACTCTCCCTCGAAGCCCTCGGTGTGCAGGGGGTACGCCTTCTTGCACGCGAAGACTGCACGCCCAAGCCTGACCCGAAAGGTCCTTTGCTGCTCGCGACCGAATGGGGCACAGCCCCTTCTGAGATTCTGTTTGTGGGTGACTTCATCTGGGACTTACTTACGGCTGAGGCTGCGGGGATGCCGAGCTGCCTGTTTGCTCCACCGTTCCAGCCCAGGCCTGAACTAGAAGCTCGGGCTGACCACGTAGTCAGGGAACTGGGCGAAGTGCTGTCACTGCTTAATCTGACCTGATTGCGAGCAAATGACGCCGCAGATTAGGGGTCGATGGACGTCGAGGAAGCCTCCAGAATCGCTCAAGAGTCAGCGTCGCATCACGGTTGAGATAATGTGCATGCTGTTGCAGCAGAGGCGATTGAAAGGATCGGAGGTGTACAGCAGGCGATAGAGCCAACGAACTTCTGGCGTTTGGCTTCAGGCACTTCGCTCATATAGGGGGAAAGCTGGTCCAAGCGGCCCCATTAATCCCATTGCGCAGGATTAGCCATGATCGCCTCTTTTTGCGCTAATGCAGCGTCAATTATGTCTCGAAGGGCTGCGGCTTGAAGTCAGGATCCAGCGCATCTTCGAGCTTGGCCAGGGCGGTGCACAAATTTCGTGGTGGCGAGGCCCGCGCAATACTCGACAGATCGATTTTCGGAGTGTGTACCGATGTCCTGTTGCTCGCTCCGCAGCCGCCAGGGCGATGTCGGTCTGGAATTACACGGTACGCCTGGACTTTCCGACTTGTAGATCCTTCCTTTTGTGGTGGTGCTTGGTCGCGTCTTGTGTAGCTACGAGGCGCTTGCGGTGTCTGATTGTGCCGCTTTCCCTATATCAAGGCTGTGCCAAATGCAACGTATCGCTGCTCAAAACGCTCGAAGTACAGGACCAACAAGCGGCCGAAAGGCAACTACTCATCAAAGCAGTTTGGAGCCCAGGGGTACATCGGTATCCGGAACACAAAGCGCGATGTTGCCCTCGGCATCGTGAAAGCCTGTCACAAGACACTCAGACATAATTGGCCCTATCTGCTTCTTCGGGAAGTTGACGACACCAACCACGAGTTTCCCAACGAGGTTCCCTAGAGCGTAAAGGTTGGTTATCTGGGCGCTCGACTTCTTGACACCGATCGTCTCACCGAAGTCCACGTGCAGGATGTACGCGGGGTTTCGCGACTCCGGGAATGGCTCGGCGCGTATGACCCGACCGACGCGAAGGTCCACCTTCTCGAACTCCGCCCACGTAATCTTCGCCATAGTGCGTCCTAATAGCCGCAAGTAGTGCGGTCGCTTTGAAGAAACGCTCTAGTCTAAGTTGCAGCGAGGTCTGGCGCTTGCCTGGAGGCTCGTTTGTGGTGGCTGATTTGGGTCGTGAATCCCGGGGGCGGGAGACGTTACGGTTCACCGGCCGCGGGGTTATATGCGCTCAACCAACGCGGGGGGCTGTATTTTGACGATACGTCGAGGGTCAGCTGCGCTGGTTGAACGGGTTAGCCAGTGTCCCTTTGCCGAGCGCTGCCTCGATCGCAATGCCTAACGCTAGGAGCGACTGATCTGCTCCACGCCTGCCGATCAGTGATACACCCGCGGGCAAACCGTTAACACGTCCCATGGGCAGCGTCAGATGTGGAAAGCCCGCAACCGCAGCTGGTGCGGCGTACATCCAGATCCTTTGGCCTGAATCCCCATGCTCGTGATCGATTGGCCATGCGGGGCAGTTGGTGGCAGTCATTAGTGCATCAAGATCATATGCGTCGAGCGCTGTATTGATTGCGGCGGGCACATGCTTGGCAAGCCACGCGTTCGATTCTGTATAGATGGGGTCTGTGAGATCAGTGGTTGCCTGAGCCTGCTCCAATAGGTCCTGGCCAAGGTGAGCGAGCTTTCCTGGGTTGGTCTCGTTGAAGGCGATGAGCGCTTCGAGGGTCTTGGGCCCCTCGCCTGGCCGGCCGCCAAGGTACGCGTTCAGGCCGGCTTTGAATTCATAGAGCAGGCGAGTGAAATGGTGGTAATTAAACGCCTCGTCGAACTCTGGTGGGTCGATCTCCGCGACCGTTGCTACCCGTCCAAGCTGTGCCAGAGTGTCTCTTAGAAGATTGTCCGCCGCCTCCGATGCCCGGGGTTCAGGAAAGACGCCCAGGCGAATTGTTGCCGGCGCAAGAGCATGGTCAATTTCGCCACTCATGACGCGGTCCATGAGCGCCGCGTCGGCGACGCACCGGGTCAGTGGTCCTGCGGTATCCTGGCTGTGACTGATTGGCGCAATGTGTTCAGCTGGGACCCTGCCCACTGTGGGTTTGAAGCCCACCACGCCGTTTATCGCAGCGGGGCAAACGACCGATCCGCTGGTTTCTGTGCCTACCGCTGCAAGACAGAGCCCTGCAGCCACGCCCACGGCGGAACCAGAACTCGACCCGCTCGGGTTGCAGCTTGTGTCATGAGGGTTGCGGCATTGACCGCCGACATCACTCCAGCCTGAGACAGAAAGGTTCGTTTTGAAGTTGGCCAACTCAGAGAGATTGGCCTTGCCCAGTATGATCGCGCCGGCGTTGCGCAGTCTTGTCACTACCGATGCTTCGCGACCGGTCGAGCTACCCTCGAACGCGAGTGCGCCTATGGTGGTGGGCTGATCAGCTGTCTCGATATTGTCCTTAATAAGTATGGGTACCCCAAACAGCGGGCTACCGTTAATGCCTTTGTTAGCAAGTCTTCCTGCGTCAGTGAGGGCTGCCGGATTCACTTCGATCACAGCGTGAAGCTCGGGATTGAAGCGTTCGATCCTTTCAAGGAAGTGTGTGGTTACTTCGCGCGGTTGAACTTTGTCATCTCGGTAGGCCTGGTGCAGCCCTGAGATGGAGCAACTTTGCAATAGCGCTATGATATCTATGATCGTGATTCCGAAAACGACTAGAGCCTTCAGCCGACATTACATCTCTCATTCCAACGCCTTGGCTGGCTGAACTACAATCCCAACCGCCGCCAAAGGAGACGCTTGGACAGTAAAGAGCTTCTGGCCAAGGGCACCGCTGCCGTCTTCAAACATCAGAACGCGTCAGCGCTGGAGGGTGCAGCCTTGCGTAGCTCACCCTTCTCGATGGCGCGGCCTGTGGGAGCCGTTTACGGTGCGTGGATTATTACAGCGGGTGCACGCGCACAGGCAGGTCGGTAAACCCGCGAACAAAACTCGATGGCACTAGCTTGGGCTCACCCACTACTTCCACCGTGTGGAAGCGTTTCAGGATCTCCTCCCAGATGATGCGCAGCTGCATTTCTGCCAGCCGGTTGCCCATGCAGCGGTGGATGCCGAAACCAAAGGAGAGGTGTCGCCGAGCATTGGGTCGGTCGATAATGAACTGATCAGCGTTTGGAATGGCAGTCTCGTCTCGGTTGCCCGACACGTACCACATGAGCAACTGTTCACCGGCCTTGATCTGTTTGCCGCCAATCTCAACATCCTGGTTCGCAGTGCGCCGCATGTAAGCGAGCGGCGTCTGCCACCGAATGATCTCCGAAACCATGTTTGGGATGAGCGCCGGGTTAGCGCGCAGCTTTTCATACTCGTCAGGGTTGCGATTCAAGGCCAGTACGCCGCCGGAAATAGAGTTACGCGTGGTGTCGTTGCCACCCACGATCAGCAGGATCAGGTTGCCCAGGAATTCATACGGCTGCATGTGCCGTGTTTCTTCACCGTGGGCCAGCATGGAGATGAGGTCGTTGCCGGTCGCCTTCTGGCTGCGCTCGTTCCACAACTGGGTGAAATAGCTAAGACATTCCAGCAGTTCTGCCCGGCGCTCGTCTTCGGACTCGATGATGCCTCCGCCGGGCGCTGCAGTTGCGACGTCGGACCAACGGGTCAGTTTGCGCCGCTCTTCAAACGGGAAGTCGAACAGTGTCGCGAGCATCTGAGTGGTCAGCTCGATTGAAACCAGGTCGACCCAGTTGAACGTTTTACCGACGGGCAGGCTGTCGAGGATGCAGCCGGCCCGCTCGCGGACGGTGCTTTCGAGCTGCTTCAGGTTTGGTGGTGCGACGACCGGGCTCACGGTTGCGCGCTGCAGGTCGTGCTTCGGCGGGTCCATTGCGATGAACATCTCGATGGGCAGCTCATCCGGGTCCGTTTCGGAGTCGATGGCTGTGCCGAGCGTAATGCCATGCGCCGAAGAAAAGAGGTCGTGATGTTTGTCGACATACATGATGTCTTCGAACCGTGTGAGAGACCAGTAACGACCAGACCAGCCCATCTCATTCAGGTGAACGGGATCATCTCTGCGCAGACGCGCAAAGTGATCCCAAATGATATCTTGCTCGAAAAGGCGTGGATCGATTGGATTGATGAGCTCAACCGGATCTTTCCACGGGTCAGGGATCGGTGGTGGGTCTTTCTTCTCGGTCTCGGGTGCGGCTGCTAGGGTCTCGGTTGGCTCAGTGGCCGTGGGCTGTTCACTCATAAATCGGGTTCTGTTTTGGTTCGCGACAAACGCTTGGTAGTAAGAAACCGTGGCGACCAGTAGTGTAGTTTTGGCCGGTACTGTATGCGGTGCGACGGTATGCCGGCAGCCAACGGGCCTGGCATTGTAGGACGTTGGGGGCTATATCCAAAGCCGTTTGATGATGACCAAAGGAGAAAAGCATTCATGTCGGCAGCGGTCTGCTTCTCAAGCCTTTGGTTGTTGCGTCTTGGGACCTCACCGACGAGCTTGAGCCGTATAGGCGTTCCGCTTTGTATAGGGCGTGGACGCCCTCGGCTCGTTCACTCCTGGTGGTCAGTTACTGCCCGCTACCTTTCTCAACGATCATTCTTATCAGAGGATTATGCACGCGCCCAATGGATTGTTTCCCCCAAGAGCAGTGCCGGACGGCTTTGCTGATGGGCTTGGGGCAAGTGTGGCTATCCCTTAGTGAACCGCCAATGCACCCGGTACATTCAGCCCGGATGCGTAGGTACCTATGGCCGCCGTTCGCACCCCGCGGACGATCTCCGTCAAATAACCTGTCCGAGCAGCTAGGCGAGGCATGCTAAAAATCTTCACAGCCTTTGCCGGTGCCCTACTGCCACCCCTTGCCATCGCGTATGCGTGGTTTGGTGATTGGGCGCCGATGGCCGACGCTATTGCTACTGCAGCCCTGCACTTCGCCTTCCTTGGCTTACCTGCGCTAGTGGCACACTTCGTTTTTGCGCGACTGCGCTGGTGGACGCTTGTCGGCATAGGGGCAGTGTGCGGGCTTATCCCCACAGCAGTCTGGTCTTGGCCGCTGATGCTGCCTGGAGAGCCCGCGCCTGGGGTTTGGCTAGGCTACTTCGCTGCGGTTGGCGTCATGGCGGCGTACGGTGCAGTCGCCGGCTTTGGCTTCTGGAGCGTTTGGGCATTGTGGGGCATGGATCAGCCCCTTGAGCCGGAACTCCCCAAGATTGAACCGTAGTTGGAAAGGGACCAGGCCGGCGCGTGGTTCTACCAGGCGAGATCGAAGAATGAGCGTGGGTTCAGTTCTTAGGTCCAGGCGAAACGGTGCTGGTGCGCAACGTGAAAGTAGGTCTCTGCAATCTCGACCAGTAGCACCAGACTATCTTCCGCATCGCGGGCATGGCGCAGTTCCTTGAATCGCTGGGACCTCAGCATGTTGCCCAGGGTGTCGGGAGCCTCGCCCCCGTCGATGAGGACGTGCGTGACGTCCACGCCCAGGGCGCGTAGTCGGTATTCAGGGTCTGGCAAGCGGCCCATTTACGGCTGCGGCGTGAGCGTGCTAGGTACACTGCATTTCGTCCGAGACTAGCGCCATAGTGGACTAGTTGTCG
The DNA here is from genome assembly GCA_002714125.1 of Gammaproteobacteria bacterium. The sequence goes on along the minus strand of PAWP01000120.1, from coordinate 12,392 downwards.
GGTGGGTTGTGCGCTAATGCTGGAACTATTGCTTCGACCGTCTGCGGGGCTGAATATTCTGTTCACTACTATAGCCCTGGATTAATGCCCTACTAGAATGCGCTATGTCCCCCCTAAGGCCGGAATTGCCATTACGCCGCTCGAACGGTGCATAAACAGCCGTCAGTGCGCTTCCAATGGCGATCCTTTAGGTCGACTGTGGCATTAATGACCGACGGGCAAGGCGGCTGGCACAACGCGGGATAGCATGCCGCGCTCCAATCGTGGAGGAACGGCACACTGGCTCCTATCCGGAGGCGGTATACGCCTGCGCGGGCAGCCAGGTAACCAGCGCTTCCCAGTTAAAAATGATTGCGAGTCCAATCAGCTGGATCACAATGAACGGTATGACCCCTTTGTAGATGGTTTGCAGGGTAATGTGATCAGGCGCGACCCCTTTGAGGTAGAAGATTGCAAAGCCGACCGGCGGGGTTAGGAAGCTGGTCTGCAGGCACACTGCAAACAACACCGTAAACCACACTGGATTGAAGCCTAGATCCACCACAACGGGCGAAACCAGCGGCAGCACGATCAGCGTCAGTTCCAGCCAGTCCAGGAAAAACCCCAGCAGGAAAGTAGCGAGCAGGATACAGATGATGATGCCGGTGCCGTCAAACGGCAGCCCCAGCAACAGCCCTGAGATCAGCTCGTCGCCACCCAGTCCGCGCAGCACCAGCGTGTAGGCCACCGCGCCAATCAGCGCGCCGAAAATGAACGCTGTGGTGCGCGCCGTTTCCTCCAGCACGTCTTTGAGGATCGCAACGCTCAATGTTCGTTTTGTCAGCGCGAGCAGCAGGGCGCCAAAGGCGCCAACACCGGCTGCCTCGGTGGGTGTGGCGTAGCCGAAGAAGATGCTTCCAAGAACTGCAAGGATAAGAAACGCGGCGGGCACAATCGCCTTGATAAGGTCCCAGATCACGTCGAAGGTGATGGGTTCACCCTGGGTCGCTGGCGCCTCGTTTGGCCGGAACAAACCGACCCCGACCAGGTAAGTGATGTAGAGCGCGCCTAGCATCATCCCCGGGAACAGCGCGCCGAGAAACAGATCGCCGACACTCATGGCCATCCGATCAGCCATGACTACCAGCATGATTGAGGGTGGTATGAGGATACCCAGGGTGCCGACAGCACATACGGTTCCGGTGGCCAGCCTGGGGTTGTATTTTGCGTCCAGCATGACCGGCAGGCCGAGCAGGGCCAGCAACACAACCGAGGCGCCAATGATGCCCGTCGTCGCTGCTAGCAGAACGCCAATCAGGATCACGGTGATCGCAAGCCCGCCGCGCACGGGTCCCAGCAGGCGGGAGAAGCTTGTGAGCAGATCTCTTGCGATGCCCGAGCGGTCAAGGAGGATGCCCATGAAGATGAACATGGGCAACGCCACCATGACCCAGTTCTCCATGGTGTTCCATATTCGATCCACGGTGACCGATGTGTAGTACCAGTCGACACCGGAGGAAATCGCAAAGTCCACCTCGAAGATGATCGCGAGCGCCGTAAAGACAATCGAGAGTCCGCCCAAAACCCAGGCAATCGGGAACCCGGTAAAAATCAGCACGATGAAAGCAAAGAACATCCCGACCGCGAGAACCTCGGCGCCCGTCATGCTAATTCTTCCTCGGCATCCCCATCCTTTCGCTGCGCTTTGAGCGCCGCCTTCGGAGTACAAAGAAATGCCCAAACCCGCAGGATGCGTGAAATGATGCCGAGGAGCAGCAGGGCCATCCCAAGCGGCAACATGGCTTTGATCAACCAGCGCAACGGCAGGCCCCCGGGGGACTGGGATACCTCGCCCACGGCGTAACTTTGGGAAACGAACGGGACACTGAACCAGAGGATCATAATTACAAATGGCAGCAGCAGGATGAAGGTGCCGTACAGTTCTATCCATGCGCGCATGCGCTCGGAAAGTCGTTGCGAGACAAGGTCAATGCGTATGTGTGCATCGGCCTGATACGCGTACGAGATGGCGAGTAGAAACCCCATTGAGTTCATGTGCCACTGCAACTCCTCGAGCTCGACACGCCCTTGGCCAAACAGGTGCCGCATCGCAACGTTGATGACCACAACCGTCATCAGCACAACCCAAATCCAGACTGAGGCCCGCCCAACTACTACGAGTACTGCGTCTATAGCGCGTGACACCGGGGTTTTCGGCAATTCGAGTGTAGCCACCCGCTAAAACTCCCGTGGCAGGTATGCGAGACGTCGCCAGAAGTCGTGGTTCTCCTTGAAGGCCCGCTGGGAGGCGAGCACCCGCGCAAAGTCTGCATCTTTCGCTGCGTCTTCATCCAGGACGACGGCTGCATGGCCTTCGAGTTCCCGGAGAATTTGAACCGGCGTCTCCATTGCCGTGACGCCGATGTCGGGGAAGCCTTTGATGATCTCCCCTTGCAGCGACTCAGTCATACCCAGGTGGCGCCCGGTGGCTGCACTGCAGAGCATATGGATCAGCTCGCGGTCCGCGCCGGAAATCGAGTTCCATATGTCCAGATTGACGACCAGGTGCGATGCGCTGAACGGCTGGTGCCATCCTGGGTAGTAGTTGTATTTGGCTATCCGCGAGAAGCCTAGCGCCTGATCAGTGATCGGCTGACTGTACTCAGTCGCGTCGATAACGCCCGTCTCAAGGGCCTGGAAGATTTCACCGGCCGGCAGCATGGTGATCGAGGCACCGGCACGCTGCATGATCTTACCGCCAATCCCGGCAAAGCGAATCTTCAGCCCCTGGATGTCGTCCAGGCTCTCGATGGGTTTGGCATACCAGCCGGCCGTTTCTGGACCAGTGATACCGCAGAGCAGCGGCTTCATGTTGTGTTCGGCGTAGATTTCGTTGGCGAGCTTCTCCCCGTCACCAAAGAACCACCACCCGATGTAAGCCCACGGGCGCAGGCCGAAAGGCGTGGCGCCGAACAGGGCTGAAGCTGGGATCTTGCCCTGGTCATAACCGAGCCAGGTGTGGCCAGCCGGGACTTTGCGATCACGGACAGCGTCGGTGATGGCAAACGCGGGAACTACCTCCCCGGGATCGAAGAGCTGAAAGCGAATGCCACCGCCGGAAGCTTTGGATACCGCATCAGCCATCCAAATCTGGGTCTCGCCGCTACCTGGCAGATTTCTGGAGGAGGACAGCGGAATCCGCCAGCGGATCCGTTCGACAACTCTGCCGTCCGCAGTTGTCTGGGCCGCCCCATCTGCCGGCGCGGAGGGTGGCCGGACCGCAAGGCTGGTTATCAGCCCCACGATGAAAGCTGCGGCAACGGCAGTCAACAGCGCCTGCTTGGAAAACATGCAATCCCCCCTTTGGCGTCCCGGACCCTAGCGTTTCGGGGTGGGGGCGGCAAGTGCGGGCGCACCCGCGGGCCCCGCGTCCGCAAACCGTATAATGTGCCTGCGCACGCTTATCTGGAGAACAGCATGACCGGCCTTGACGCGCTCCGCTTTGATAACGCTTTTACTCGGGAACTGCCAGCCGATCCAACGGAAGCGAACTATGTTCGTGAAGTCGCGGGGGCGTGTTTTTCCCGGGTAGCGCCGACGCCAGTACCGAACCCAACACTGGTGGCTCATTCCCCGGAGGTGAGCGCTGAGCTTGGCCTGTCCGCCGCGGATGTCACCTCAGAGGCCTTTGCCAACGTTTTTGCAGGCAATACGGTGCTGTCTGGGATGGATCCGCACGCTATGTGCTATGGCGGTCATCAATTTGGCAACTGGGCCGGCCAGCTGGGTGATGGCAGAGCGATTGCCCTGGGTGAGGTAGTCAGAGACAGCAAGCGTCAGATGCTGCAACTCAAGGGTGCAGGTATGACGCCATACTCAAGGACCGCCGACGGGCTGGCTGTGCTGCGCTCGTCTTTGCGCGAGTTTCTTTGCAGTGAAGCGATGTTCCACCTAGGGGTGCCCACCACCCGCGCGCTGAGCTTGATTACGACCGGTGACGACGTTGTCCGTGACATTCTTTACAGCGGTGATCCCAAACCCGAACCGGGCGCGGTGGTATGTCGGGTTGCTCCAAGTTTTATCCGGTTTGGCAACTTCGAAATCCTGGCGGCGCAGCAGGACCACGAACTTCTCAAACGTCTGGCTGATCATACGATCGAACACCATTTTCCCGAGCTGGATCCTGACGCAGACGATGTCTATGTGCAGTGGTTCGAGGAGATTACCCAGCGTACCGCCGTCATGGTCTGCGAGTGGATGCGGGTTGGCTTTGTGCATGGTGTGATGAATACCGACAACATGTCGATTCTGGGGCTCACCATTGACTATGGTCCCTACGGCTGGCTCGAAGACTATGATCCGGGCTGGACGCCAAATACAACGGACGCAGCAAGCAAGCGATACCGCTTTGCGCATCAGCCAGGCATTGCCCAATGGAACCTGCTGCAGCTTGCGAACGCGATCTATCCGCTTGTTGGTAAGGCTCCACCTCTCGAGGCGGCGCTCAAGACCTTTGTCGACATCTATCAAGACGCCTGGCAGACCATGCAGGTGGCGAAGCTCGGCCTGCCAGCGTTCGAGGTGGAGCAGGATGCGTCGCTGGTCAATGACCTGCTGGAACTGCTGCCCGTCGTTGAGACTGATATGCCTCTCTTTTATCGCAGGCTGGCGAACATGGTCAGCCATGAGGATGACGACAACGTCGAGGCGCTGAAGGATGCCTACTATGTCCCTGCGCAGATCGACGCGCCCTATCGTGAACGCCTAGATGCCTGGGTTGCGCGCTGGCGTGAACGTCTGCAGGGGGTGGGTCGCCCGGGCGCTGACGTGGCGGCGTCGATGAATGCCGTTAACCCTAAATACGTGATGCGCAACTATCTTGCACAGCTGGCTATCGACAAGGCTGAAACCGGTGACTTCAGTCTGGTTCACGAACTGCTCGACACAATGCGTCAGCCTTACGCGGAGCAGCCGGAGCGGGAGCACTTTGCGGAAAAGCGCCCTGATTGGGCACGGACGCGACCGGGCTGCTCGATGTTGTCCTGCAGTTCCTGAACGCGATCCAACTACTCCATGCGTCTTACAACCGAGCGGCTGGAGCTTCGGAGAAATGCAGCAGTTTGAGTTGGCGACGCTGGCGGCCTAGCAGGCGGATTCCATCTATCTACAGCACTATGCATAGCCACCGTTTGCTGCAGCTACTGTTGACACGACACTCGCGTGAACTGTCGCAAAAACCTGGCAGAATTATCAGATTTCTAAGATTCTGACTGGTACTGTAACGCTGATTGGTTGCGCGGGTCTGCGGACCGAGGGTCATGCCCCGGGTGAGGCTGAGATCGGCTTTGAGATCAGTCTGGCGCACTTGCGCCGAGTTTGCGCCTCCGAATCCTTCAGCGCCCTCGTCCGTTTCGGGGTGCGCGAAGGCGGCTTGTTGTCGAAGGCGGAAGGAAGGGCCTGAATCAGTGCGCTGGAGCTAGATACTGGCTCCATTGTTGACATTGTCTGTGCGGCCAGCTTTTGGACGCTGCGGTTAAGCTGGGTCTCTGACGCCAAATTGGCTTTCTTATAGGTTTTACAAGTGGCTGCGTTCCGTTGTTTGTGGCGCTTGTTCCGTGAGAGCTGCGTGGCTATGGTTACTCAGTCAAACTACGGAGCACATGATGGCCGTCAAGAGTGTCGACTGGTACTACTACCGCAATAACTGAACAACTTGCAAAAAAGCCTCCAAGTTCATGGAGGATCGTGCGATTGAGATTGCTGACAAGGCGCCTGCATCCCGCAAGCTGCAAGCGAGTGACGCGCGTGACATGCTGGGCCCCGCGAGCCGCCTAGTAGCTATGAAAGGTAAGAAGGTCAGCGAGTTTGATGTCAAAAAAGCGGTTCCTGAAGACGCGGTCACAGCCATGTTGGGACCCACCGGCAATCTTCGCGCGCCAACCATTCGGGTCGGCAAGACGCTGTTTGTTGGTTTTAATCAGGAAGTCTTTGACGTCGAACTCGGCTGATCTGGCGTAGTGGCGCGGCAAGTTCTGGCGACCGTGCGTTGTCAAGCCTAACCTGGGCTGAGCCGGGGCAGCCGGGTAGCGAGTGGGTACTGTGAATTACCTGCTGCTTGCGGATGGGGTCCTTGCCGTCCATGTCGGGTTCGTCCTTTTTGTGATCCTAGGGCTCGTGCTAACACTGCTAGGGGGCGCGCTCGGCTGGCGCTGGGTTCGAGGCATCTGGTTCAGACTCGCGCATGTCGCGGCGATGGGCATAGTTGTGGCTGAGGCTTGGCTTGGAATCGTCTGCCCATTGACACGCTGGGAGAATGACCTGCGAGCGATCGGCGGGGAAGTGGGTTACGAAGGCACGTTTGTCTCGCGCTGGCTGCATGCCTTCCTATACTGGGATGCGCCGCCCTTGGTGTTTACCGTTGTCTACACCTTGTTTTTTTTGCTCGTGCTGCTGTCGTGGGTTTTGGTGCGGCCCAGACGTTCGGTTGACGCCGCCGGCGGGCCAACCGGATGATGGCGCGCCATCCCAATACTGCCCAGGGGTGGTTGTTGTGCTTATGACTTAGGAGGCTGGCACATGGCTCAAGCTGAACTGACACCAGGAGTGTGGATCATCGTTCCAACGCCGTTTCAGGCGGGTGCAGGGGAGCCTGTTGACTTGGATGCGCTCGGCACCATCGTCCGCTTCATGGCCGAACTCGGCGTCACGGGAGTCACTGTCGCGGGCGTCTTGGGGGAGGGGGCTAAACTCACAGAATCCGAGCGCTTCGAAATCGTCGCAAGGGCGGTTGCGGAGTCAGATGGGCTGCCCGTTTGCGTGGGTAGCAATGGAGGCTCTCCTGCCATCGTTGCCGACCGTCTGACGCGTGCGCGGGCTGCGGGTGCCGTGGCAACCCTGTTGTCCCCGACAAATGCGCCCGGGCTCACTGAGGCACACGTTTATGAGCTGTTTGAGCGGGCGTCCTCACCGGAGTTGCCGATTGTTGTCCAAGACCATCCGGAGTCCTCCGGTGTCAATATGAGTACACAGCTTTTGCTCCGATTGGTGCATGAGTTGCCAATGGTCGCTGCAATAAAGGAGGAAGTACGCAACACCGGCCCGAAAATCACCGCGCTGCGCGAGGGCATGGCCGGGCGGCGGGTACCAGTGCTTGCAGGGCTCGGCGCGGTAAACGGGGCAAACGATCTTGGCCGGGGGGCCGACGGGTTCATGACCGGCGTTGCCGTACCGGAGATATTACTTGCGATGCTGCAACACCGGGGCGACCCTGCTGCTCTTGCACGAATCGAGCAAAGATACCTCCCCCTGTTACAGCTCGAGGATCGACTAGGTCTGGCCGCGCGCAAATGGATCTATGCGGCTCGTGGCCTGCTAGCCGAGCCTGTATTACGTTCCCCCGGTGCGGCGGTGGATGAGGCAACCATCGCTGAATTGCGGGCTAAGCTCCAACTCACGTTCCCCGGTCAGGATCTCGGTCGGCCGCTGGAAATCAGTGTCTGACAGCCTCAGAGCCTATGCCCTCCTGACCGCTGTTGCGAGCTGTTGGGCGGTTAACACCATTCTCGCCAAGTTGGCGGTTGGTGAGATTTCACCAATGGCCTTGGTCTCGGTTCGTTGGTTTTTCTCTCTGTCTTTGGTGTGCGTAATTGCGCTGCCGTCGTTGCGCAGAGATTGGGAGGTTCTGCGCAAATATCTGGGTCTGCTACTTACACTTGGCGCCGTTGGTTTTGCGACGTTTAACGGCTTGCTCTATCTGGCGGCTCACCATACTTCGGCACTGAACATCTCGATTTTGCAGGGCGTCATTCCTGTTTTTGTGCTCCTAGGGGTTGCCCTGAGCCCGGGGGGCGGGCTCGTCCCGCTGCAACTGCTTGGGGTTGCCGTCACCCTCGCGGGGGTCGTCGTCGTGGCGGCCGGAGGCGACCTACGCGGCCTGGCGGCTTTTGCGCTGAACCTTGGCGATGGCCTGATAATGGGCGCCTGCGCAATCTATGCTGGTTATACGGTTTGGTTGCGCAACCGGCCGCAGATTGCGCCGCTCAGTCAGTTTGCCATCATGGCCGCAGGTGCATGGTTTGCTTCGTGGCCCATGTTGATAGCTGAGATTGGTCTGGTCGGGCCTCAGGAGACCACGCTTCGTGGTTGGGGAATCGCTCTTGCGACCGCGGTATTTCCGTCTCTGCTTGCCCAGGTGTGGTTCATACGGGGAGTGGAGCTCATTGGGCCGAGTCGCGCGGGCATCTTCGTGAACCTGGTTCCGGTTCTGGCTGCGCTGCTGTCGGTGATGATCCTTGGCGAACGATTTATGCTTTATCACGGGATTGGGTTGGCGCTAGTCTTCGGCGGCATTGCACTTTCAGAGCAGGCCGGCGCTGTCGGTGTGCGCTGATCACAGGTTTTCCTGGTTTTAGTGGGTCGCGAAACGCCGAAGTAGCCGTCAGACGGGCGCTACGGGCCGTTCCGCCTTGACGACGCAAAAGAGAATGGGTAGGTTCCGCCCTGGACGAAGGTGGTGCCTCTGAGGGTGCTTCTTTTCGTGCGCGCGAAGACCGCTGGCGACACACTGTGGAATAGTGGGGGGTAGTCAGGGTCGCAGCGTTGGATAGAGCCTTTAGAGGTGCCTGAGGGTGCCTGTGAATAGGAGTGTCGCGGTACCGCTGGGGAGGTGGCTGACGCGACCCGAATTAAGGAAATGACGTATGTTCATGACCATCGCGCTGGTTTTTCTGGTCGTTGGCTCGGTGGTTTTCCACTTTGCGAGTCCGTGGTGGTTCACGGACTCGGCCGCGAACTGGGATTTCATTGATCTCACAATCCTGATTACGTTCTGGGTTACGGGAGCGGTATTCATAGCGGTGAACCTGTTCATGGCCTACTGCGTTTGGAAGTTCAAACACACGGGTGACGAGAACCAGCGGGCCATGTACGAGCCCGAGAACAGCAAGCTCGAGTTCTGGCTGACAATTGTCACGGCGATTGGTGTAGCTGCAATGCTGGCCCCGGGCCTTTACGTCTGGGCGGAGTTTGTAGAGCCGCCGGAAGAGGCATGGGAGCTTGAAGCCATTGGTGAGCAATGGCGCTGGACCTACCGGCTGCCGGGCAAAGACGGCGTGCTTGGTACTTCTGACACCTCGCTGATCACTGAACTCAACCCGCACGGCGTGAATCCTGAGGACCCTCGCGGTCAGGACGACGTCATCGTGACGAGCAATCACGTTGCAATGCCCATCGATAAGCCGGTGAAAATACTGCTGCGGGCCAAGGATGTGCTGCACAACTTCACGGTTGCGGAATTCCGCGTAAAGATGGATGCGGTGCCTGGGCTCATAACCTATCTGTGGCTCACGCCGAATAAGGTAGGCACCTACGATTTGCTGTGCGAGGAGCATTGCGGTATTGCGCACTTCACGATGCGCGGCCAGGTGAGCGTTATGGAGCAGACCGAGTTCGAGGACTGGGTCGCGACTCAACCGACCTTCAAAGAGTTCTACGCCCGGCAATCGGATACCACGATGGGGCAGGCCCTGTATCCGGTTTGTGCCTCCTGCCACGGTATGAATGGCGAAGGCAATCTTGCGCTGAACGCACCCCGTATCGCGGGTCAGGAAGCCTGGTACGTGGAACGCCAGCTTGAGCACTTCAAGTCCGGCTACCGGGGTGGCGAGGGTGATACCTACGGGGCGCAGATGGCACCGATGGCTGCCGTACTGGCTGACGCGCAGGCGATACGCAACATTTCTGCCTACATAGCTTCTATGCCGCCAGTGCCACCGACCCCCAGCGTAGTCGGAGACGTGGCGGAAGGTGAAGAGCTCTACCTGACCTGCAGCGCCTGTCATGGCGCACAGGGTGAAGGCCGGTGGGCTACGAACTCGCCCCGTCTCGCAGGGCAGGATGACTGGTACATGGTTCGCCAACTGCAGAACTTCAAGCATTTGGTTCGCGGTGGAGATCGCCGGGACCTATTTGGCCCCCAGATGGCGCTGATGACAAAGATGTTGCGTGATGAGCAGGCTATGAAAGATGTGGTCGCCTACATCAACACACTGCCCATGCCAGTCGCGAATGTGTCGGAGGTAACGGCGCCGCAGCCTGCAGAGTTGCAGATCGCACAGGCGGAGCAGGATCGACCTGCGGGTTCGGGAGAGTAGAGCGGCACAGCCCGCGATAAGTACGGTATTGAGATAAATGCCCGGCGACGGGTAAGTGGTAAAAGACACCGGAAGGTGAAGGAGTAGCCCCATGGCATATGTGGCAATTGCAGACAGAGGTCAGGAACTTGCGCACCCGCATACCTGGATCGGCAAGTACGTCTGGAGCCAGGACCACAAGGTCATTGCAATTCAATACGGCGGCACTGCCATACTGGTAGGCGTAGTCGCGCTGGTGCTGTCCGCGCTTATGCGCTTGCAACTCGGGTTCCCTGATACCTTCTCGGTCATTACGCCGAGTGAGTACTATCAGGCCGTCACCATGCACGGAATGATCATGGTGATCTACCTCCTTACCGCTTTATTCCTGGGGGGCTTCGGTAACTATCTCATCCCCCTGATGTGTGGATGTCGGGACATGGTATTCCCGTTTATGAACATGCTGAGTTTCTGGGTGTATCTGCTCTCGGTCATCATTCTGATGGTGAGCTTCTTCGTTCCTGGAGGGCCTACAGGTGCTGGCTGGACGTTATATCCGCCGCAGGCCATTCTGCCTGGTACCCCCGGTGCAACCTGGGGCATCATGTTGATGCTCATCTCGCTTGCGGTCTTCATCGTGGCCTTCACCATGGGCGGTCTCAACTACATCACCACTGTTCTGCAGGCGCGTACCAAAGGTATGACGCTGATGCGCATGCCGCTGTCGGTCTGGGGTATCTTTGTTGCAACCATTCTGGGTCTGTTGGCGTTCCCGGCACTGTTTGTGTCCGCCATCATGATGACCTTCGACTACCTCTTTGGTACCAGCTTCTTCATGCCGGCGATCATTTCGCTCGGTGAACAGCTTGACTACAAAGGTGGCAGCCCGGTGCTCTTTCAGCACTTGTTCTGGTTCTTCGGTCACCCTGAGGTGTACATCGTTGCGTTGCCGGCTTTCGGCATTGTTTCTGACGTGCTCTCCGTACACGCGCGTAAGAACATCTTTGGCTACCGCATGATGGTCTGGGCCATTGTTGCGATCGGTGGCCTGTCCTTCATTGTCTGGGCACATCATATGTATGTGTCGGGCATGAACCCCTACTTCGGGTTCTTCTTCGCTACGACGACGCTCATCATCGCGGTGCCGACGGCCATCAAGGTCTACAACTGGGTATTGACCCTCTGGCAGGGCAATATTCACCTGCGAACGCCCATGCTGTTTGCGATTGGCTTCATCTTCACCTTTATTCACGGGGGTCTGACGGGGCTCTTCCTGGGGAACGTAGTCATCGACCTACCGCTATCCGATACCTACTTTGTGGTTGCGCACTTCCATATGGTTATGGGCGTTTCTCCGATTCTGGTGGTGTTCGCTGCGATCTATCACTGGTATCCGAAGATTACCGGTCGGATGTACGACGAGACGCTTGGCAAGTGGCATTTCTGGATGACGTTTTTTGGCACCTACGCCATCTACCTGCCGATGCACTACCTTGGTTTTCTGGGCGTACCTCGTCGCTACTACGCGAATGGTGTCACCGACTTCATGCCCGATTCGGTGCAAGATTTGAACGCGGCTATCACGATCGCAGCGCTCTTTGTCGCAGCGACTCAGATCATCTTTTTCTGGAACATGCTTACTTCTATCTGGAACGGCAAGAAAGCGCCGCTCAACCCATGGAGCGCTAACTCGCTTGAGTGGCGTACAGAGCACAGCCCTCCGATCCATGGAAACTGGGGTAAGGAGCTGCCTGTAGTACACCGTTGGGCGTATGACTACAGCGTACCGGGCCGGGAGACGGACTTTGTGCCGCAAGACGAGCCGGTACGAGAAGGGGGCGGAGAGCACCGCACATAGCGGTGCTCGTGATCCTAAACATCGGAATAACGCAGAGGCACTGACAGTTGGGCGGTGAAGCAGCCATTGTCATCTTCATATTTGTAGCAGTTGGGTTCGGTTGGACCTGGCTCTGGCGTCAGCGCGTTACTGAAAAGCCCTGGCTACAAGAAGGAGTGATTGAAGATCACCCTTCGGAGGTAGATCCTCTGCGGCCGGCGGCCCGCACCGCGCTTTATGTATTTCTCGCGGTCGTCACGAGCGTCTTCTCACTTTTTTTCAGTGCGTACTTTTTGCGCATGGAGTACTTCGACTGGCGCCCGCTGCAGGAGCCGGTCCTGCTCTGGCTCAATACCTTACTGCTCGCACTTGCCAGCGTCGCATTTCAGATGGCTGCGAACGCGGCGAAGAAAAACGACATCGATACGATGGGTCTGGGTCTGATT
>PAWP01000119.1 GCA_002714125.1 Gammaproteobacteria bacterium | reverse complement strand
CAGAATAACCAATCCGAAAAGTCCCTAAGGCGACAATCGCGTAGTCTATTTCTGCACAGATAAATGGCGCGTGATCGGCATAGATAGGCCACCCTAGCCACCAGCCGGAATACTAGACGACGACCATGAACATAGCTGTCGCCCAGAACTCGCGGCTTGATAATCGACCCGTTATCCCTGCCGTGATAAGTAGAAAGTTCTCCGTCACAGCTAGCAAAGCCTCTCAAAACGGGTGATAGCTCGATTACGCAGGCCCTACATCCAAGTTGGTGGCCTGAACCCAGGAATCCAGGTGATCTCAGACGTGTACGAGAAACTAGTTGACCCACCGATTACGCCAAACGCTATTAGTACCCGGCCAGCAGTGTCGATCTTTATTGGGCTCATCTATCCCCTGCTTGTGCATTCGTACCTGGAGGTCAATACTGACGTGCGGCACCCGGGACCGTATTTTCAAGAGTTAACCTGCATCGACTCTTCTTCTAATCCTGCTAAGCGAAACGGCCGTAACTCCCAGACATGACGAAATGCGGTGATGCGGGACAATACCAAACAGCTAGAACGATGACTCAAGCAGCGTCCGGTATCTTTATCCAGCGCTTGCGAAGATCCGATTTTGGATGAGGCGCTGAAGCTCGTAGACACTTCACGTAGTTGACGCCAAGTATCGGGGTCATCGCTCCTGCCGGCTTACCGTAAGAACTGAAATAAATGGAATCGCTCTCCGGAGATCGATCAGCCGGGTGCTTTCGCACCACCTGCAGACTCCTTGCGCCATGTCCAGTTCAAAGCCTGCGAATCTTCTCCACGATTGCGCTGGTTGAGCTGCCGTCAACAATTGACATCACTTTAACATCACCGCCATAACCGGTCACAATCTCCGCACCAACAACCTCATCAAGGGCATAGTCACCGCCCTTTACCAGCACATCAGGGCGCAGCCGCTCGAGCAGGGCCAGGGGCGTATCGGAGCCGTCACTGCCATCACCACCGAACGGCAACACCCAGTCAACGGCTTCGAGGCCGGAAAGCAGCGCCATCCGGCGATCTATGGGGTTGATGGGGCGCCCTTCACCTTTGAGGCGAGCCACCGAAAGGTCATCGTTGACTGCCACAATCAGACGATCACCCTCGCGCCGAGCCTCAGTCAGGTAGTCAACATGCCCGGCATGCAGAATGTCGAAACAGCCGTTGGTGAAGACTATTCGCTCTCCCCGCGCTCGGGCCTCATCAAGCGCGATGACCATCTGCTCCTCGGTCATGACGCCCCGATCAAAGCCGCGCTCGGCCGCAACCTCCAGCCGGAGTTCCGTACCGCTAACCACCGCGGTGCCGGACTGTGCGACCACCATCCCGGCAGCAATATTAGCGAAGCCAACCGCATCGAGTAAGGTTTCGCCTGCGCCCAGCGCCGACGACAGGACCGCGATCACAGTGTCACCCGCCCCTGTCACGTCATATACATCACGGGTTCGCGCGGGGAAGTGCGTCTCCGCCTGATTCGGTTGCACCAGCGTCATACCCGCGCTGCCACGGGTGACCAGCACAAAATTCACGCCAAGGTTGCGGATAAGCGTCTGGCACTTCTCCACCAGCTCAGCCTCAGTCTGCCATTCACCCATTGCATGCGCCAGTTCAAAGCGATTCGGTTTGATTACCGTAGCCCCGGCATAAACCCCAAAGTCCTTGTGTTTGGGATCCACCGCAACCGGCACCCCATGTTGCTGAGCAAGCGCAATGAACCGCTGCGGATCTTCCAGAACCCCTTTGTCGTAGTCGGAGAGCAGTAACATGTCGGCGCCACACTGCAACGCCGAATCAACAAGCTCCGTGATGGCCCCTTGATCGATGGGTGCGTGATTTTCGAAATCGGCGCGGACAAGCTGCTGTTTACGACTCACAATGCGCAGCTTTGTAATCGTGCGATAGTACGCTTGAGTATGCAGATGACAGCCAATACCCGCTGACTCCAGCTTGGCGGCAATCGGCGCGGCGTATTCATCCTCTCCAACCGCCCCAACCAGGTCAGCTACCGCGCCAAGGGCCGCAACGTTGAGCGCCACGTTCCCTGCGCCACCGAGCCGATCCTCGATGTCTGCAACATGGACCACGGGTATCGGCGCTTCTGCGGACACCCGCGAAGTATCGCCAGACCAGTATCGATCCAGCATGACGTCACCGGCAACTACCACTCTAGCCGCATCAAACCTTGGTAAACGCATGATTTATTAGTAATTTCTACTATGTTTCAGATCATATCATAGGGCCTTGACGACACCTGTAATGGTAAACTCGGGCGACTACGACGAAGCCAAACGGTAGTGTCTGACAAAGCCCCATCCCTCTCCGCGCCCCGCTACTGGCCAACCTGGCTGCTGGTCGGGCTGACCCGTCTGATCGTCATACTGCCCTTCGGCCTGCAAACCCGCCTTGGTGCAGGTCTCGGCAAGCTTGCCTGGTACCTGCAGGGAGACAGGCGTGACGTCACTCTGGTCAACCTTTCGATGTGTTATCCCGAGCTCAGCGAACGCGACCGTCATACCTTGGCCAAACGGGTATTTCGTTCAGTCGGCATCGGCTTGATCGAAACCGCCAACTCCTGGCTGGGCGACGTAGACTCGCTGCGCGATCGCTGCTCAATCGACGGCCTAGAAGCGCTGCAATCGGCCCTGGAGGAAGGCAACGGCGTTCTCCTGCTGGGAATGCACTTCGCAACACTCGACCTATGCGGAGCAATCCTCGCGAAGTCCCAACCATTTGATGTGATGTACCGCCCGAACAAAAACTCGGTACTGGAGCACATGATGGCGGCTGGCCGGGAGCGTCATTTTCCCAGTTCCATCCTCCGTAATGACACTCGCGCGATGATCCGTAGCCTGCGCGCCGGCCACGCACTTTGGTACGGGCCAGATCAGGACTACGGGCCGGCGCATTCGGTGTTTGCGCCATTCATGGGTCAGCAGGCCGCAAGCGTAAGTGCAACCGCGCGCATCGCTGCCATGACCGGCGCAAAGGTGGTGGTGTTCTCACACTGGCGCAACGAGCAAGACGGCACCTATCGAATCAACCTAGCGCCCATGCCTCCTCCCTTCCCCACGGACAACCCGGAAGCCGATGCCGCGAGGGTCAATCAAGTGGTGGAACAGGCCATAGCAGAGGACCCGACGCAGTACTGGTGGATTCATCGTAGATTCAAAACGCGACCATCCGGAGAGCCCAGGCCTTACCTGCCTCGAGTGAAGCAGATCAAACTGGGTTACCTCGAACACCTCGCAGATACCTGCACGCTGCTCCAGGGAACCCCGGAACGCCCGGGGCTCTACCTCAGTCCGGACGACGAGATCTACAAGATGTACTACGCGCGGCGGCGGTTCTCACGTTCAGTCTGGCGTATTCCCGCGATGCGCTTTGCCCGCAACGGACGTGCCCTCCACAGGCTTGGGATCCGCGCGCCGCTTGCCAAAGCGCTCTACCGGTTTAGCCCAAAACGTATGCACATCGTGCTCTACAACCGACTGGAAGGTGAAGGTCTGCGCGAGGCGGCCAGAAACAACCCAGAGCACCTTGCAGGCACGGGGGCGTTCCTTGCAATGCTGCACGCCAGCGGCGTGCACTTCCGTGGCATCCACCTTGGCAACGTCTTGACCAGCGCCGAAGGCCTAGCTTTGGTTGACGTTGCCGACCTGAACATCAGGTCCGCACCGCTACTGCCAACTACTCGGGCCCGGAACATCGCTCACATCCTCAACCACCCCGACGACGCCGAGGCTCTGACACAGTTTGGGCGGCAACGATTGGTACACGACTACCTCACCAATGCGAGCCTGCCACAGTGGGCCGAGCGGATTTTTCAGTGGCAGCTGCGCCACAGTCTGATAGGACCACTGTAGGCCGCGACGCCGGCAGACGCCATCGCCCCAACTAGTCAGTCTGCCAACAGCCCTGCCGCGGCCAGTTGATCCATCGCATGCTGCACAACCACTGGTATGTCGTAAACAGAACGCACTACAGCGCGCGCCTCGGCACCATAAGCCTTGCAGGCCGCTGGCTCGGACTGCAGCCGTTTGACCGCCGCGACCCATTCAGCAGGCGTCTCGGCAAAGAGGCCCGTGCTCCCATCGCGNACAANTTCCGNATTTGCGCCTGCTTTNGATGAGATGACNGGCAGTCCCGCCGCCATGTACTGCAGTACTTTCAAAGCGCATTTGCCCCGAGTCCAGGAATTGTTCTCCATCGGGGCGATACCAATGTGACTGCGCAGAAGTTCCTCTGCTTCGGTGGCCTCAGACCATGGCACAACGACGACAGGCAGATCATTAAAACTAATATCGAAGTCACCAATCACCTTGAGGCGTACNTGGCAGGCTTTGCCTACTGCTTCGAGTGCCGGGCGATACGCCTGCAGGTACCGAGACGTCGAGCGACCGCCAATCCACACCAAAGTAAACGAATCATGCTTGCGCTCAACAAGGTCGTAGTGATCCGCGCGAACCGCNGTTGGCAAAACATATGCCTCGGCACCATGAGCCTCAGCCGCANCCGCGAGGTAACGATTACCTGCCCATACTCTGCACGCCGCGCCAACANTCGCAGCAAAGCGCCGCTCTCGCGTAAGCGACCCGCTCCCGTCACTGTTCGCAAACACAGCGTCATCAAAATCAAACACGATNTTACTGCAGCAGGCCCTCAGGGCGCGGACAAACAGACCCCCGAAAAGCTTGCGTTGAACGATCACGACATCACTTCTTGAAGCCGCCGAGAGCAGTCCGGCCTTGCCACCAGGACCAAGTTCGCTGACGGAAAAGTTCACGGTATGCCCGAGCTGATCAAGACGNGCCGCGAGCGGTTTGAGCCGGTAGCGGGTCGACGGGTTGTCATTCCCCTTGCCCACAAGCAGGTAGCGCACGACTAGACTGCCTTCCTACCAACAACCATGATCTGATGCGCATAGTCGATGCCAACCATTCTATAAAGGGGATAGAACAAGATGCGCTTCAGCAGCTTCTTGAGCAACGAATCATGGTGCAAGCGGTAAACGCCGGTAACTTCGAAGCCACCCANGCGTAGNAGACCNCCCAACTCGTCATAGCAGAACGGAGTTAAGTGGGTTGCGTCCCGCAGGAATGCAGGCGGATAGTATGTGTTNGGCGTAGTCAGCGCTATCTGACCACCCGGATCAAGCAAATCCCAGGCCCGTTTAACNNCATGTTTGGCTACGTCGAGNGACATGTGCTCGATCACCTCAAGCCCGATCACCAGGTCATAGCTGCCTGTCACATCGTCAATAGAATAGAAGTCGTGGTGCNGCGAGGTGTCCACATCGCAACTCATGTANCTGACATCGCCCCACCANTCCTGNAGGCGCTGCTGAAGTGNCCGTGTGCCAGCACCAACCTCCAGCACACGAACACCTTTCCCGCCCAGGCGTTCCAGGACATTGTGNTATCGCCTCTCAACAGGTACCGACCAAACNCCGGCAGNATAGCGCCGTGCAATGACCTTACGCTGCTGGTAAAGATCGCTCCANTCAGCCATTAGCAACTTCAGCCACCGGGGGTAGGCTCCAAAACCGACTATGGAATCGCTCGGGGGAAAATTTTGTTACCACGCGCTCANGCCCTGCCGCAGCCAACTGACTGCGAGCCTCGGGCGTANNCGCTACAAGTTCCTGCATCACNCCGGCGAGCGCATCCGNGTCGCCATCACGAAATTGCTTGCCTGTATNTCCAAGCACTTCCGATGGCCCGGGCGCGTCACTTGCGAGTACCGGCACCTNGGCCAGCATGGCTTCAATCATCACAATACCAAAGGCCTCCTCCGCTCCTGAAGGCAAAACAAACGCATCAAATGCGCGCAGCAGCCGGNTGGCGTTATCGACATGACCTACAAACTGCACTCGCTCGGCGACACCCAACTCTATNGCCAGCGCTTGCAGCACACTACGTTCACGACCGTCCCCGATGAGAACGAGCCTCACACCNACCAGCCCNGCAAGCGCCCTCAGCAACAGGTCAAAACGCTTCTTGGGTATGAGACGGCCAATGCTGCCAAACAAAAACTCGCCGTCTTCGACGCCGAGCTGGGCGCGGGCGGTTGCACGATCGAGCCAGCTTCCAGCGGCACTGGGATCAATTGAATGATGNAGTGTCGAGAGCCGTTGCGTACCAAGCGCCGAGCAATCGGCAAGCGCACTCNGGGCGACGCTGTCCGACACGGCAACCGCGTGCAGCCGANGNCGCCAGATCGAAAAGAAGAGTGAGCGCGTGGGTCGCTTGAGCACCCCGTGTTCGTGCAACACGCCGAGCAGACACGGTATGGGGAAGAACGCGCTCATCACGCCAGCGACATAAATGGACTTGTATCTGTGCGCGATCACAATATCGTAGCGCCGCTCGCGGAACACCCGCCACACACTTCTTAGCAGAGCCCATTTGATGCCACTCAGGTCCTTTGGTGCAAACCCGAGAAAACGCACGTCATCACCCCCCGTGGCGAGACGTATCGCCTCATCCGCCGCACCAGCAATGTAGACGGTGGTAGTGTCGTGCCCGGCACAGGCCACGTTGTATTGGGCACACACATGCGCAAACGGTCCACGGTAATCATGGGCTATCTGCAGAATTCGAAGTCGCCGGGTATCCGTCATTAAACTTCAGGCACCGGTCTTGGTGACGAGCAGATCTTCCATGAACAGGTACTGCAGATCTGAGCCAAAAAACATGGCCAGTGCATCTGCCGGCGAGCACACCATCGGTTCACCGCGCCGGTTCAGCGAGGTGTTGAGCACCACACCGTTGCCGGTCCGATCTTTCATGTGTTGCAACAACTCGTAGTAGCGCGGATTGGCCGCCTCGTCGACGATCTGGACTCGCGCGGTGCCGTCCTCGTGCACAACCTCGGGCACACGTCCGGCCCATTCTTCGGCCACCTCAAACGTTATGGTCATGAAAGGTGCGGGGTGTGCAGTACCCACCATGGGCTGTGCTACCTCCGGCAAGATGCTTGGGCAGAAAGGCCGCCACCGCTCCCGAAACTTGATCTGCTCGTTGATCCTGTCAGCAATGCCAGGGCTGTCTGGACAACCCAGGATGCTACGTCCTCCGAGCGCTCTTGGGCCAAACTCCATTCGCCCCTGAAACCAGGAAATCGGGTGCCCCTCTGCAAGCACGCCAGCAGCCCGTGCGGTCACATTGTCGAGCCGCTCTACATTCAGGGCATCCCCATGGGGCGCGCAGGCCGCAGCACATTCCTCCGTCGTGTATGCAGGCCCCAGATATACATGCCGCATGGGTTCGACAGGGCACCCGCGTTTGACCGAAGCAAAAGCCGCAGCGCCAACGGCGGTACCCGCGTCATTGGCAGCCGGCTGCACAAAGAGTTCATCTACGTAGGGCAGATCAACGATCCGCTGATTGAGCTTAACGTTCAGCGCGCCCCCGCCAGCAAATACCAGCTTGCCCGTATCACGGAGCACGTCGGCAAGGTAGCGCTCGATCAACTGCAGGGAGACGTCTTCAAAGAGACGCTGCATGGCGGCAGCATAGTGGATGTAGGGCTCATCCGCATCATCCCCAACTCGCCTGGGGCCCAGCCAGTCGACCATGCCCTGGCCAAAGTAGTAACCGCGCCCGTTTTCTTTGTAGCGCCGTAGCCCAACGGTATTGGCAAGGCGCGTATCTACCCGGATCTCGTCCCCATCGAAGTGCAGCAATCGCGACAGGTCGTATCGCTCAGGGTCGCCATAGGGCGCCATGCCCATGACCTTATACTCACCATCAAGCATCTCGAAGCCGAGATACTGAGTCATGCATGCATAGAGCTGACCGAGTGAGTCCGGGTCGTAGAATTCTTTGAGCCGCCTGATCGTCCCGTTCTCACCAACACCAAAGAAAGTGGTTGCGTACTCACCTTTGCCGTCGATCCCCAAGATGGCAGTGCGCTCGTCAAAACCGCTCAAGTGGTATGCGCTGCTGGCATGAGCCATATGGTGTTCGACCGCCTCAAACTCGATCCGGTCCCAGTCAATACCAAGTTCTGCCACGGTCTCCTGAACCCGCTTTACGTTACGCCGATACTGGCGGTTACCGTTGAAAATCGCATCGAGAGCGCGGTCCGGCGCATACCAGTAACGACGTGCAAAATGCCACCGCGCAGGGCCCCAAATACTGACCGGGGCAAAAGGAAAAGCAACGACGTCAACCTGATCAGGCGCAACGCCGGCATATTCAAGGCAAAACCGCGCGGCTTCTAACGGCATGCGGTTTTTGGCGTGTTTGTCGCGGATGAATCGCTCTTCTTCGGCGGCAGCGAGCAATTCGCCGTCCCGGTAGAGGGCCGCCGAAGGATCGTGAGTCAGTGCCCCCGAAAGACCCAACACCGTCAACGCCATGCGCGTATCCATCGCAAAAACGCAATTCTAACAAAGGCGAAGGTCAGGTCTTTAGGAACTGTACGAGCGGAAATACTCTATCCACGCTGAGTCGTTAGCATCGAAGCCAAACCCGACAACCTCCACGCAATAACCAGGCGCGCCTTCGCGCTGCCCGATCCAGCGGGTCAAAGTATGGCCACGTTTGACAACGAGCAACATGAGTCCGTCCGTGTTTTCCCGAAACCGCATCTTCAATGCATAGCTCTCACTGCGCACGCGCGCAGTCAATTCGTGTCCGTTAAGCTCCCAGACGACGCCACCGAGGAGGTCCCGAGAGCTCGCACTCAATTCCCGGTAGTCGGCGCACCATGCCCGAGTTCCATGGCTGCCAGAAAAACTTCCCGGTCAGCGGCCCAGGCGCTCTGGAACCAACTGTATTCAGCAGAGACACTTCGCTCGCAGCCGCCAGCAATGCGTTACCGGCCAACGCGGTCAGTCGTGCGATTTGTACGAGGACCAACCGGATCCCCTTATCTAACTTAATCATCGTAGATGTTGGAGCGTAGATAAATACGCTATGTGGTTAGCCAACATGGGCGCACAGGAATGGGGCGGGTGGCATGAAACTGCAAAGGGGCGCGAAGAGGGTCCCGGAAATCACGTTTAGCGTGTACTGCAGGTCAAACACCACGTCGCACTGGGTCGGCGGGCGACAGTACGCTCGCTNCGGACTCAACCTCTCGAACACCACAGTCAGCGCCGCCAAACAGGCTCCGATGATCACCAGAGCACCAAGGCCACCCANCCAAGGTGACAGCACATAAAGCGCCGAAACTGAAGCAATCAGGAGTGCGGGCAGGAAGGTCATGCCCACCACTGGGCTATGCTACCGAAGNCCGAACCAGGCCCTGCTTTGCCAACAGACGCCCAACCTGCTGACGTACCTCCGGTTCCTCTGCCCAGTTACGCAACAGACGGTCTAAGTCTTTGTCGAACGCGCGACTGAAGTGAGANTCGTCCTGGTGTTCGCGCATGGAGTCGAGGTCAATTACCACAGGGCCCTCAGGTGAGACAATAAAGTTAGTGGCTTTCATGTCGCCATGCGAGATTTTTACCTGGCGCAACTCCGTAAGGATGTGGACCAGCTTCTCGATTTCGTCNTTGACCTCCCGGCCCTTCAGGAACTCACAGATATCNGGGCCTTCGACGTACTCAGTAATGAAATAGGTGGTGAAACGCAGCGGTCCGATNCGTTTTTCTAGCATCGCTATCGGGCGCAACGCTGGGATACCGAAAAACTCCAGCAGCATCGCNTTCATCCAGCAGACCCAGGCACGNCTCTTGCGCGCCATGCGGCCAAGACCGTGCCAAACGTTCTTGATGTTGTAGCGCTTNATTACCACCTGTCGCCCATCCAACTCAATNAGAGCAACNGTTGAGCTGTTGCCCGCTTTNAGNACGTCGCCACGCTCGATCGCTGCATCCGGATCCGCTATGAGCGCCTGCATGGCATCGGTGTGGCGATCACGTTCACAAACCGCATAACTGCGCAGTGAAGACTGACAGACAAATCGCGTGCACTCGCGGAAAGCCTTGCCAATGAAGTCNCGCTTCCGGCGCGAGCGCTGGGCCCGCACCTGCTCATGCAGCGATGCCAGCGTTGCATCTGAGCGGGTCCATTCNCGGACTGCTTCGTACGCNGGCAATACTGTTTTGATGGCATCATCAGTNCGACTGAGAAACTGGGCAAAAAAGAGCCCAAGATTGCCCAGACTGGCAGCCTCGCTCAGNGGGCCGGGGAACCCTCCAGGGTCAACATCACCCCCNTCGATGGTGAANAGCCGCCCACCACTGAGAAGGAAATTACGCAGATGGATGTCATTCTGCACGACGCCGGATGCATGAAGGTTCGCGATCACAATGACTGCACGGGTCAGGATGTCGAGGCGATCTTCCTCGCGTTCCGCGTGCTCCCACATGGTTGCGAGGTCTGTGGCATTCTGCAGATACTCAAAGGCCAGAACACGGCCATGGCCCCCGAGAGCAGAACCGGACCAGAGCAAGCCGGATGTACGCACTCCGGCGGCCGAGATCGCCTCAACGCCCTCTCGCTCTCGCGTTGCATAGCGCGATGCTGAACGCCCCAGGAACGCCTTGATCAACAGCTCTCGACCTTCACATTCGGCAAGTGCGACAATCCGTTTACCCGGCAACAACCGCAGAATCTTGCGAAAGATCAGTTCACGTTCTTCCTGGCTTTCTCCATCACAAACGCGGACAGTCAGTCGGAAAGGGGCGCGCACGGCACGTGCCGCCTCGATCAGGCTCTCAGCCGTCATTTCCACGATGTCGTATACCACTAACTACTCCCGGCCCTCGAAGAACTTCAGAATCCTCCGGATCCTTTTCTTGTGTCGTGCATCGAGCCGACCAATACCCGCATACTGCTTATAAAATCTGAGCCTGCAAGTCTTGGTTAGTCGCAGGCGCGCCACCTTGTCGAGACACGCAAGGTCCTTGATTCGACCGCGTTCAAGCAAAACGCCCGGCAACATGCGACCCTGCGGACAATCAATCAGAAACACTTCCCTGGTTTCGGTGTTCACTAGAACATTGCGCCATTTCAGATCTCCGTGCCCAAAACCCGCCCTATGCAGTGTCGCTGTAGCGTGAGCCAGTCGGGCAACAACGGATTGTTGAAAGGCCGGGGCATTCAATACGAGTGAGGCCGTTCGTGCCAGCGTGGCCAGATCAACCGCACCTGGAACGGCTTCAGTCACAACAATGCCGCGCCCTCCGACATCCTCGCCAAACGCTACAGGTCGCGCGGTCTTTAGCCCAAGGAGTTGAAAAATAGCCAAGTTTTCCCATTCTGCCCTGGCACGGGAGCGACCCATGAACCTGCGCAGATGCCGGCCGCGACATCGGTATTGTTTTACATAGTAGGTCAGATCTCCGCTTTGCACTCGCGAAAGTGAGTTCAGGCCGCTGTCGCTCAGAAGCTCTCCAGTGCTTACCAGCTCAAGCGTAGACGACCAGGAGCGGAAGCCAATATCTCCATCGGGATTAGACCAGATCACGCGAGGCTCCGGGCGATCCGTCCTACCCAGGCCGGCACCTCCTCCTGGTCCTGCAACCAAAGCTGTGAAGCCCGTTGCAAAACCTTCCCCCAGAATACTCGGTCCTCCACCAGACTCTGACGCAGACTCTTTCTGGTATAGCCGGTCACAAATCGCGCCAGCTCGCACCGCGACGGCTCGGCGTGAAAGGTTGAAAAGAGCAATCCACCCACATCCTTGACCCGCCAACGTTCCGGCACGGCTGAGCGAATCTGGGCACGGTGGAGGTCAATCAGATGTAGATTCGGCAGCGTTCCGCACGCCCCGTCCGCCGGATTCAGCCATGCTGGATCTACAAGCACATGGCACAGATAGTAATCCCGATGATTGACCCCATGTTCGTGCAAAGTCCGCGTCAGGAGCGCCAGTCCCTTCGCTAGCATCCGCCGAGTGCCGCGAACCGGCGGGTTCTGCAGCCAAGCCAGCGTGACGGCCTCCAGGCTTACAAGGCCGTCTAGAGCTTCCATAACAACAAACGAATGCTGGCGCGCAGGATTTACGCCTCGCGTTGCAAAAACCATGGGTCTGGGCACGCGCACACCAATACGCGTCAAGAGATTGAGCGCANGCCATTCGTTTCCCGCGCCGAGTACCGGTAGCCTGAACGTCACCAGGTTCCTGACAATCTCCCACCAACCGACGCCNAGGTGCTGTTTCACAAAACAGGCTCGCTCTCCAAGCACCGTGCGCAGGGTCCGTCGGTTCGCAAACTCCCGAAAGACCTCNCCTTCAAGACGCATAACTTCATCAAAACACTCAGCCTCGCTATGCCAACGTCCGGCGAGCTCAGTCGCTACCTCGTACACTATCGGATCATCCAGGCTATGCAGTCGGCAGCTCGCTGAGGCATGCTGTATATGTCAGCGTTGGCCGCAAATGCCAACCCGTTNTCGCGCCAGCGCGGGTGCTCATCACATGNCAACATACGGGTCAGTGTGGCGTTATAGNTCTNCTGAGAAAACGGTGAGTCAACAATGCAGCCCGCATCGGCTTCGGCAACATAGTGGGCGTAGCCACACACNTCGGTTACAAGGACCGGCAGACCGGAGACGATGGCTTCCAAGATCACCGTACCAGTATTTTCNGAATAAGCCGGCAGAACCAGCAGGTCCGCACCCAGCAGAAATCGCGGTACGTCGTCCCGCCCCCTGAGGATGCGGACGCGGTTGGACACCCCAAGCCTGCGGGCCTGACGCTCGAACGGCACGGGGTTGTCCTGCCCGACGACAATGAGATGGGTGCGCTCAAGCAGTCCCGGCGGCAGCGCCGTCATCCCTTNCAGGACTCGATCAAGGCCTTTGGTAATGAAACCAGAACCCACGAGCAGTAACAGCAGATCATCTTCCGCAAGACCATACTCCGCGCGAAAGCCCGCCCGTACCTCTTCCGCTTCNGNCGGGCGTATGCGATCGCGGGAAATGCCAGGCGGCAGCTCGTGAAATCGATCGAGCGGGGTGTTGTAGTGCTTCAGGAACAGCGGCTTCTGTACATCCGAGATCATCAGAATCTGGGTACGGGCATCCGGGNCNAAGACGGCCTTTTCAAAGTTTGAAAAATGCCGATACCGCGGGATCTTCCGATACAGGTGTCCGCGCTGGGTCTGAGCTTTCTCTTCGTAACAAGGGTCCGCCGCGTAGTANATGTCAAGGTCCGGCATCTTNTTGAAGCCAATGACACCGGTGACCGGATTGCGGCCAAGGTCGTCCTGGACCCAATCGGAGAATCGCTCGTAGCGCTTGTGGTTAGTAACAGCGTTGACCGGTACGAGTACCACATTAAAACCGACCGGAACTTCACCCTGCCATGACAGCGTATAAACCCGAATCCGGTAGCCCCGATCCTGGCATTCACGAGCAATTCGCAGAAAGTCACGCTGCGAACCCCCAAAAGGAAAATACTTGTAGAGACAGAAGGCGAGCTCTTTGTCCGAACGGTTATTGACCTTGCGCGCAGACACCGCCTGGATGATCCGCGATGCTTCCTGTGGCAGCGTATANATATCGGCCCTNGCGGCAAAGCGACGCCCGTTGGCACGCCATTCCTGCTGACGCTCGGAATGCAACATGGCCAGCAGCCGGGCATTCAGATCTTTCTGGTCAAACGGGCTGGGCACCAGCTCGCCCACGTCTGCTTCTTCGACGTAATGCCCATAGCCGCAGATGTCGGTGGCCAGAACTGGCAATCCTGCGACTACCGCTTCTAGCAAAATGATCCCTGCAGCCTCGTCCAAGGCAGGGTGCAACAACAGGTCGGCCGCAAGGAGGTAGCCCGGAATGTCGTCCTGTCCAGACATGATCTCAACGTTCCGACGCAGCCCCATGCGGAAGATCATCCGACGGAAAGGGCGCGGATTATCTTCACCCATGACAAAAAAGCGAACCCTTTCTCGCACAGGGCGCGGCAGCGACCGCACTGCAAGCAGTGCACGTTTCAGCCCCTTCTTAATGAANCCGGAACCCACCATNAGCAGCANGTGCTCGTCATCGGCTAGACCCAGTTCCGCTCTCTTGGTGCTCCGGATTTCGTCTGCGTTGTGAGGCGCTACCCGGTCTTTGGCAATGCCGGGGGGGAGAAAGTGCATGCGCGANAGAGGCGTGTCGTGGTGCTTGATAAAGAATGGTCGCTGGGCCTGCGAGATCATCAGTATCTCGGTATTGCTATCAGGCGCGAATACCGCTTTCTCATAGGCGGCAAAGTGCCGGTAGCGCGGTAGTTGGCGGTACAGCCAGTTGCGCT
Source organism: Gammaproteobacteria bacterium (assembly GCA_002714125.1). Next base: position 4,062 of record PAWP01000119.1, on the reverse strand, counting down.
GNNTCCGNGCTTTCTCCTCGTAGCAGGAATCGGCCGCGTAGTAGACATCAAGGCCTGGCATCTTGTTGATACCGATCACACAGTCGACCGGGTCAGTAATGAGGGCCTCACCGACCCACTCGCTGAAACGCTCGTACCGACTGTGGTTGGTCAGCGCCTGGACCGGCACCGTAATGACATCAAAGCCGGGCGGTACGTCGCCGTTCCAGAGCAAGGTGTACACCCGAATCTGGCAGCCNGCCTCCTGGCAACACTGGGCTATGCGGAGGAAGTCCCGCTGTAGGCCNCCGTATGGGAAGTACTTGTATAGACAAAACGCAAACTTCATGGCNGNAAAGTGGACGCGTCCATCCGGTTTCTTAGGGCAGTCCAGACGGACTCTGGTGCCACCCCGTCGAAGCAAGGGGGATGTAGTTTACCGTACTCACCCNCNGACATTCGACATTTACTGACNAAACANGGNACNCACGGTAAGGAAGTACTTACTATAACCTCGCTCCGGNCTCCCCGNGGGCCGGTCAGTANCGGGTTGGTGGATCCAAACAAGGCAACCAGAGGGCGGCCGAGTGCATCGGCCAGGTGACCGAGGCCGGAGTCGACCGAAACAACGCCTGCCGCACCCGCGAGCGATCTCGCCAGTTCACCAAGAGTCTGGCTATGNGCNACCTCNCCCTCCAAATCTGCCAGGATCGCACCCGCACGCCGTCGCTCAACTTCGTTGCCCGCTGGCAGCACTANCCGATAGCCGGCCCGGGTCACAAGCTCCGCAAGCGCCTNCCAATGNTCAAGTGGATATTCCTTTGACTCCCACGTAGTGCCATGCACCAGCACAACATAGGGAGGTGCCAGGGCACTGGNCGCCGCAACCAAGCTCAGGCTTAAAGCNGGGGCAGACTCGGGCGGCANATACCCGAGCGCCGCTCCAAACAGTTCGCGCAGGCGACCAATCGCGTGCCCCGGCGGTACCGGAATACTTTTCTGATAGGCCAATGCGGCTAAGGCTTCCCGGGCTGAGCGCGCATCAAGGCCAACTCGAAAACCCCGCGCCAGGCGCGTTACCAGGCCACTCTTGGCCAGCCCCTGGGCATCGAGGACCAAATCGTAGGAACGTGACCGGAGTCGCCTTAGAAACCGCGCGGGCTCGCCGGATCGCCAGGCTGCCAATGGGCGCCCACGCCAGCGCCTGATCGCCACAGGGAACACCTCGCGCACGGCCCCATGCAATGCAGGCAGATCAGCAAAGGCCTCCTCGACCACCCAGTCGAACTGAATCCCCGGCAACTCTCGAGCCGCATCTTCGACCGCATAGAGTGCATGGATAACGTCGCCCATGGAGGACATCTTAACGAGCAACACGTTCAGCATCAGAAATCCTGCACAGCAAGCTCCTCTGGCAGCACGAGGTGGGCCGGAGAGAGCTGCACAAGGCAGTTAGTATGCCCGAGCGGGCAAGTGCGCTTGAAACATGGCGAACAGTCGAGGCCAAGACTTACGATCGCCGCCTTGTCTGAAAGCGGTGGCGTGAAGTCAGGCGAAGATGAACCGTAAACCGCCGTGACCGGTACATCAACCGCGCATGCTANATGCATCAGGCCCGAGTCATTGGTGATAACGTGTTCGCACAGCGCCAGCAGATCAATCGCATCTAACAACGAGGTTTGCCCGGTTAGATCGTGCAGGCGGGCTGACGCCCCGGTAACCCTTTCAATCTCGTTTGCAAACGGCGCGTCTTTGCCGGTTCCAAAGATCAGTACCTGCCACCCTGCGTCGAGCGCGCTAAGCGCGAGCTGCGAATGGTGCTCCGCGGGCCACTGCTTAGCCGGTCCGTACTCTGCACCCGGGCACAATCCAAGCACCGGCTCGGCTCCAATTCCAAACTCTGCCTTGAGCTCCACCTGCCGCCCCACACTTGTCATGAGTCTTGGGTGTGGCAGCGGCTTAGGTAGTAATTCGCCATCGTCAAAGCCGAGCGCGGCAAACCTATCAATCATCAACGGCAGTCTACGCTTGTCCAGCAGGCGCACGTCATTAAGCAGGTAATAGCGGTACTCTCCGAGGAAACCGGTACGTTTGGGGACCCCAGCAAATGCCGGAACAAGCGCCGACTTAAGAGAGTTCGGGAGGATAATTGCATGGTCGTAGCCATTTGCACCGAGGTGCCGCGCGAGACCAAGCCGGTAACCCAGCTTCAGCTCGCCGTGCCCGGCCTCAAAACGGATTCCCCGATCAATCTCCGGCATCCGCTGCGCCAGCGACACGGTAGCCGGCGGTGCCAGCAGGTCGATGGCACCATTCGGGTTATTGGTCCGCAGGATCCGAAACAGGACCTGCGCCATCACCATATCTCCAACCCACGACGGGCCTATGATTAGCGTACGTTCAGTTTTGGACATGGCAGGCGGCCGAGTACGCCTGTCAGCGCACCAGCGTGGACCAATGAGTATTTTGATCGCGGCGCGCCATCACCTGGTCGAAGTACATCGACTGCAGTTTTTCAGTCACCGGGCCCCGTGCACCGGACCCGATCCGGCGGCCGTCGAGTTCGCGAATCGGCAACACCTCGGCCGCGGTGCCCGTGAAGAAGGCCTCATCGGCGACGTAGACCTCATCCCGGGTGATCCTGCGCTCGGTAACGTCGAGCGACAGCTCCCGCGCAAGCTCGATCACGGTTGCGCGAGTGATACCCTCGAGGCAAGAGGTCAGCTCAGGCGTCACAAGCTGGCCCTTCTCAACNAGAAAGACGTTTTCNCCACTGCCTTCGGCAACATAGCCTTCGTTGTCGAGCAGCAACGCCTCATCACAACCTGACTCAAATGCCTCCTGAAGTGCCAGCATCGAGTTGATGTAGTTGCCATTGGCCTTGGCTTTGCACATCGTGATGTTCACATGATGNCGCGTATAAGAGGATGTACGGACCTTGATACCATCCACCTTGGCTTCAGGTGTTAGATAACTTGGCCACTCCCAGGCTGCAATGATGCAATGCGGCTGCAAGCCTTCAGCTCTCAGACCCATACCCTCCGCGCCGAAGTAGCACATCGGGCGGATGTAGGCCTCCTTCAGATTATTNTCGCGGACCACGGTGATCTGCGCCTCATTGATATCGTCCTTGTCGAACTGAATCGGGAATTTCAGGATATGCGCGGAACGGAACANCCGATCGGTATGATCGTAAAGGCGAAATATCTGCGGNCCGCTGTCAGTCGCGTAGGCCCGCACACCCTCGAAGACGCCAAAGCCGTAATGCAGGGTATGTGTGAGCACGTGGACCTTGGCTTCNCGCCAGTCCACCANCTCACCGTCAAACCAGATGACCCCNTCACGATCCGCCAGGGTTTCCGACAACTCCACTTNGNCTCCTCCTCATCAAAACGCGCCCGAACNAGAGTTACCGGACTCGGGCAGCGGACCCGGCATTCTAAGGCCGGGCCGGGGGAAGGTACACCGCAATCTGGCCGGCCCATGAACAACGAAACGGCAAGCACCGCCTTTTCCCTTGGATTCGACACGGCCTAACGTGCCGGGCCGCCCGAGTAGCACCCTGANACTACCCTGCAGCGATCAACTTCGGCATCCACACCCAACACCTGCACTACCTCCACGAGCATCTCCAAGTAGCTTAGCCCGGCGATGGATCATCCTCACTGAAGCCGCCAAACCCATCCAGTGCTGGGTAAAGCTTCTGCCCACATCAAGGTTGGTCTGGAATATGGCCCAACGATAGCCAGCGTCAGGCTCGACAACGCCGGCAGGGAGCAATTCGTGTGGGGGCCTCAGATTATCCACTGCTGCAGCGCGATCTTTCACCACCTGATGCAACCTCGGGACATGGCGCGCATTGTCCCTGTTCNACCGGATCGCTTTCTAGNCTATGTATTTTGGCCGCNTCANGCGACCGTCCTACAGCAGCGCATCTAGGGCGTCTGGAAAGTTCAGCAATACGTCAGGCTCACGGACNTCTAGGGCCTAGAACGATGAAATTAGNCAAAAACAACCAACTTTTGTCTGGCTTATAGCAACACCGATCTCGACCACAGCCCCTTCGAAACGCTGCAGCGTTAT
>PAWP01000118.1 GCA_002714125.1 Gammaproteobacteria bacterium | reverse complement strand
CCACCACGGCCGTTGCTGAGCGGCCCGGATATGAAAACACCAGTTCCTTGATTGAGCCATTCAGGAAGCACTTCGGCTTTACCCCTGGGCGCCACTTCGAACCTTAGGCCCGACTTAAAGGCTGGCGGCGCATCGAAGAACCGCTCGCATTCCTCAGTCGCTACTGGGTCAGGCGGCAGGATCGGGCCCGTTGCTAGAATCCGCCTTTCCGCAAACTGAAGAGGCATTCTGGTGTCCAATTGGATTGAAGCGAGCGCAGTGCCCAGGCTGCTTAGGCCGGGGAGTTGTGTATACGTAGGCGGGTCCGCAAATGAGCCCACGGCTTTGGTCGAAGCGATCATCGCTGCGCCGATTAGTGCACGTGAGGTACGGTTCATTCAGCAGCCGCTCCCGGTCAATACACAAGACTTCTCCGCATTGCACGAGACCGCATCCCAGGAGACCTACTTCGCGACACCCGCGCTCAAGGGCGGTCTCGCGAGCGGTAGGGTCAGGTTCGTGCCGATGCAAATGCGCGCGATCTTCGATCACATTGCATCCAGCAAGATCGACGTCGCATTGCTGGGTGCTGCACGCGACCTGGATGGTGTGATTCGCTACGGCCCTAACGTCGATTACGTGGAAGCTGCATTGGCCGCTGCGAAAACCGTGATCGTTGAAGTATCCAATGCCTATGTTGCGAGCGCCGGGGCTCCGACGGTCGACGCATCGTCGGTCAAACTGGTGGCGTCGGACTCACCGAGGACCCACTTCCCCTTGACCGAACCGGATGCGCTTAGCAAGCAGATCGGCAACCACATTGCGGCACTGATCCGGGACGGTGACTGCCTGCAGACAGGCATCGGTGCTGTACCCGCCGCAATCCTCGCGGGACTGACCGACAAAAACGATCTGGGATTCCATGGCGGTCTGATCGATGACGGCGTCGTCACACTTGCGCGCAACGGTAACCTGACATCTGCCGCCAAGCCCATAGACACGGGATTGCACATCAGTGGCATGGCGCTTGGCACGGCAGAAATGCACGCCTGGCTCGAGACGGCTAGGGAGTTCGTTTTTCGGGGCGCAAACTACACCCACGAAGTGGGCGTGATCCGGCAGATTCCCCAGTTCGTTTCGATCAACTCGGCCGTAGAGGTGGACCTAATGGGGCAGATCAACGCAGAGGTAGTCGGCGGCCGCCAGATCTCAGGTACCGTAGGCTCAGTGGACTTTATGCGCGCCTCCAAGGCATCGCCCGGCGGGCGCAGCGTAGTCGCAATGAGCGCCACAGCACAGCGTGGACAGAATTCAAGGATTGTGCGACGCGTCAGCGTTGTAACCGCGCTGCGCACCGACGTTGACCTTGTTGTGACTGAATATGGCGTGGCAGACCTACGCAGCGCGTCGCTCGCAGAGCGTGCTGAGCAGCTGATTGCGATTGCTCATCCGGACTTCCGCGATGAACTGAGGGAGAGCCTCTGAGCCAATTATCCAAGCCCGTACGGCCCCTTAGACGCGGAAGAATTCAGCTTTGCCTCGCACGGGCAGCCCGACCGCGACGAAGTAGTCCCTCCCAGCGTAAGCCGCGCAGATGGTGAACATCGGAGTCGACATAGCCCACGAGCACCATCACTCAAAAGTGTCGGAGCAAAATCGGATAAGCAATCTGTCCGCAAATTACTCCTGCTAGCGCAACACCCCTACCATCGCCCACGCCTCGCACAGTTGCCATGCGCAAGTCCCCGTAAACCGACGCTTCCTTCGCCTGGCGGGAGTGGAGGGCTGCACGAATCTGCGCAGAAAGGGTATGCGCAACCCAGTCATCACATATCAAGATTTTGGTCAGCCCTGCGAACACCTGCAGCCAAGAGTCCTCAAACTGATCTTCGACGGCCACGAGGTCCGGATCAAACCTCTCCGGTCCGGTTGCCGGCAGGATCACCGGCAAATTGCCTTACTTCGCCACAATCAGACCACCGCTCAGGACCTGATCCCCAGTCAGGACGAGGGCTCGCGCCGAGAGATGAGAAGGCCAGAACGAAAAAGGGGCTGCTCTCGCAACCCCTCTTTGGGCATAGCCATCAGCAATCTGCTCAGGTGGTACCGTAGCCATCCTTACCGGGGCCTTTGCCGTTCGAGCCTTCCTGACCGGCAAGCGGCCGCTCCTTTGGCGCAGTGTCGCGGGCGCCTCGGAAGTCCTGAAATGGCCCGTCGCGCCACTCGAGCGCCGCCTTCAAACCACCCTCGCGCACACGCTTGCCAAACTCGCCCGCAGCCGGGCGATGCTTGGACATCGCCTCAACGTCCGTCCCTACCATCAGACCCGTACGCATGCCCATGATTTCGTATTGGCGCTTCACGGCTCGTTTGTTGTAGTTCAACTGATCGTTGTCAATGTGCCCCATACGGCGCGCAAAATTAATCGTGAACTCTTCAAGCTCGTCTTTGGACACGCAGTAGTTGGCCCAACCGTACTTCACCATGTCCTCACCGGAGAACCAGTCGCCCGTGTAGGCAAACTCGTGAGCCTTGGCCATTGGCATGTACCAGGGCGCCCACATCATGTCCATCGTCCCCATGGCTCGGACAGGGGGATAACCAACACGCGCATCCTCGGCAACGATCCGCATGTCACACATGCTGGCAAGCTCGGTACCACCCGCCAGGCAGTAGCCTTGAATCTGACAGATGACCGGCTTGGCGAGTTCCCAGATCATCCAGTGCCCCATCAGCGCATGCCGCGACCAGTCGTAATGCTGCGGGTGGGTACTGCCTGTATCCGGCATACCGGACCGTTGGGAAACAAATTCACTGTCCTCGGGCTGTGGGGTGAGGTCATACCCCGCCGAGAAAGCGCGGCCGTTGGCCCGCAGGATGATGACGCCGATCGCTTCATCATGCTCCGCCTGTTTCATCGCGTCGTATACTTCACCGCGCAGCGCGTGACTCAGCGGATTGAGCTTCTCCGGCCGGTTCAGCGTGATGAACGCCAGGCGGTCGTCTGTCTCATATTCGATGTTGTTGTATTCCACCGCATCCTCCAGATGTCGCAGGTGATTTTTGAGTGGCGGAATACTCGCCTTGCGCGCGGGTTTTGTCTACCGGGGGGCGCTCAAAATCGCCAGCACTTCCCGGCCGATACTACTCGGAGAGGATNGTCGCCATACTCCAACTCCCACTCAAAGGTCTCATCAATACGCAGATCTTNCAGCCCGTNTTCACCGGATAGCTTNACGTTTTGCTACGACTGCAGCGGTTCGCCCCGCTCCAGTAGCACGGAGATCTCCAGCATTTTGGCACGCTGCCAGTCNCAACGACTTGGTACACAGCTCGTTACTCACCGGGTCCGGGAATAGAGATGCGCGTCGCACAGAATCTCGAGCTCCTTAGTCTGAAACCCGAGCGTCGCGCTCGGCTCGCTAGCCAGGTATCGGCGAACGCCCTGTCTTGTGGTAGACGAACAGAGCAACCTCTGTAGATGCGCTCGTACGCAGCTAGCGGGACAGCNTCATGTGGTCCACTTTGCTNCAGCGGTCCTCAACAACAAACAAGCCGGCCGCCTCGAGGCGATCGCGCGCCGCCCTGTTGCGGATACCTGACTGCATCCAGAAGTACCGCACACCCTTGGCNATGGCGGCGTCAACATGCCTCGGCACCTCTTCACTGCGCTGAAAGATCACCGCCATATCAACCTGACCCGGTACGTCTGCCAGACTCGGATAACAGGGCCGATCCATGAGTTCTACATGTTTTGGATTAACCGGTACAACGTCGTAGATCTCGTCGAAGTACCAGGAAATGGACACACTTGGCATCCAGGGTTTGTCAGACAGCCCGACGACCGCGACCCGTTGCACATTATTGAAGATATTACGGATTTCGCCTTCGGTAATGCTCACAACCATACCGTCCGCTGCGCACTCAGTGGATCAGGTTCAATGTGGGGTTCCAGTCCAAGTCGAAGGGTCTCGCGGGCATCGCCATAGAATGGCCAATCCGGCAGGCCCGAGTGCNTCGGTGAGCCGTTGCGCGCAAAACTNATCCACATATCCATAATCTGCCCGGAGAGCTCCTCAACCGCGGGGCCCTGACCGCAGAACTCGCCCATACCTTCGGCAGTCAACGTACCAAACGCAAACGGAATATCAAGCGAGTGGACACTACCCAGCTTGCCGTCTAGCGCCGGGGAGCGATAGTCAAACAGATAACTCCACACCGCTGGCGTATGCGCCCGGTGCAGGTCCGCCATGCGTATCGCGGGCAGACGGAACGTACGATCCGTCATGACAGCGGTCAATAACTCCACCGGTGGCCGATCGCCATAAGCGTCAAGTACCGCATCCACATCACCCACCCCTATCTTTGCAAGTCGTTGCCTGACTTGCGCTAGATCCATGTCCTGAGCGCCACTACCAATGGCCGTCCACAATGCGGACTCGTGCTCACAGGTCCCGATGAGCAGCGGCATCCCACGTGTACGGGTACCAACGGCGATCGTTTCGGCAATAGGCTCGCGGATGACCTCACCGTCTTGTACGGCGCCGTAGCCATAGGGTGCCGAGAGCTGCCATTNGAGAATGTCGTCGGCATCGGCGTCGCGCATTTTGCCGACGCCGCCNAGGTGATCCGCTAGGGCAGCTGTAGCCAACGCCGCTTGGTCAGGCGAGCGAGACATGCCGAGCGAACCACTCATCGGTCCCGCCTTATGAAAAAGTCCTGCGGCAGCGGGCATCGCCATTAACGATACGAGATCAAACCCGCCAGCGGACTGACCAAACGCCGTAATGTTGTCTGGATCACCACCAAAGGCCGCAATGTTCTGCTGCACCCACCGCAGCGCCGCCACCTGATCCAACAGCGCTTCGTTGCCTGAGGCACCTAGTTCTGGCGCGTGCAGNAATCCGAGCGCTCCCAGACGATAGTTGAACGTCACCACAACAACGTCACCGCGACGCGCCAGGTGTTCACCGTTGATGCGGGGCTGGGCACCGGACCCAAGGGTATTCGCGCCACCGTGGATCCAGAACAACACCGGGCGCCTGGCCTCATCCACTGAGGGCGTCCAAACGTTCACAAACAGGCAGTCTTCACTGGTGGGACCGCCCGAGATGCCAATCAACTTCTGCAAGCCTCCTACCGCAGCCTGGGGCGCACTGTAGCCAAACTCAGAAGCGTCTCGCGTGCCAACCCAGGCCTCCGGAGGCTCCGGTGCCCTCCAGCGGAGCGGACCAACTGGCGGCGCAGCAAAGGGGATACCGAGGAACCGGCTTACGCCGTTGTCGGTGCAGCCCTCTAACGAACCGTCAGCAATGGTGACTCGTGGCTGCATGATGGTGTCGCCCCTGATGCTCAGATTACGGTGAAAGGGGTCTGACACTGCACGGTAGGATTCCGTTCTGCAAGAGCAAAATTCATCCAACGAACGAGTGACACCGCAAACATTCACCGCAAGCAACCGCGAGGCGCTATGCGGTTTGAGAGTCGCGCCTGGTCAAATGTGCTTCGTTAGNACCCAAGCAGACGCGCTGGCAGATGCCACTGACTAAGGGGAAGCGAACCAGCGGTATCGGGGCCTTCAACATAGGGGAGACGCCAGTCGGCTTCGTTATATTGAGCCTGGGACGTTGCGCCAGACTTACCGGAAATCATCGGTCCATCGTTCCTGTGGGAGCTGTTGATCAATCGGCAATATTAGGGGCACAGGTTCGACGCNGCAGATCCACGTGATCGTTGGCATCCTGAAGCGCGAAGGGTCGCAATAACTCCACACCACTTAGATTGAAGAGGAAGGCAGCCACACAGGTTTGTACACAAAACTTGGTTTTGTACCCACGGGCGAGTGCGACAACAACAACGACGTCATATTGAGCCTGACACTGAGCTGAGATTGGCGCGGTTACACTCGCCCCACAGCCAGCAACGCCTCCAGCTGATCTTCTGTGTCACTGGCCTGCCCAGGCACGAGCTCCACGCCGCGCTCCCGCAGGAGCGAGTCGCCCATCTCCCGCCAGAGCGCGCCGTCCACACGCATCCCGATGCCAGCCTGCGCAAGTCCATCGAGACCAACGATCTGAGCAATCTCGCTTGCGGCAACCGCGACTACTCCTGAGGATCGCTTTGATCGCTGGCAGTTGCGCAAACCAAGCCGGTTCGCCTGCAGNTTCACGCAGGACAGCTCGCCGATCCGACAATCCGACACCTCCAGGCTGCCAACAGAACTGCGATACAAACTCAATCCGTCGAGGATGCAATTGTCCATAGCCAAGTGCGCGGCTGACCTGATACCGACAATCACACAGTCGCGAAGCAGACANTTTGCGAACGTCAGTCCCGTGAAATCACAGTCATGAAACAGGACCCCTTCAAATCGCGAGTCGATCAACGTAGCGCCGCTGAACCGGCAGCGCTCAACAATGCAGTCAACCCAATCAACCCCTTCCAACTGCAGCCCTGGTGCATTGATCGCACCAATCGTCGCACGGGCAATCTGCTCACCCCCTGCAATATGCTTATGGGTCACAGCGCTCTGTCTGATGGCAGCAATGTTTTCGGAGTTCATACGCGCTCAGCTATGCGTAAATACCTGTTCGTGGTGCCCAGGCTTCCTGGGCCCACCATTATTATGGACCACCGCAGCTACCACCGTAGGGAGACCTAAGGACGGAGATCTTTCGACCCGTNCTCGTCGAAAAGGACCCTTATGGATTAGTCCCTCGCTACCGAAACGTACCCTGCTACAACTGTTCCTGCACCAAAGTGGCGATACTGGAGACGGTCGCCTGACCTGCGTACGCCAAGCCCGGTGACGTGGATCTCTCCAANTTNCTTTGCAACAGATNNGCNCCGCACATCTCCATCAACCCTTCCCAGGCAGCCATTCCCAAAGCACTGAACACCAAGGATCTTAGCGTGGCGAGCGGTCAGCTCCTATTGCTCGCGTTGGAGCGTCGNCCGACCGCTCGATCAACGCGACGGCGGNGGGTCGATTAGAATCGGGACAAATTGCCCGCGGTGCCATAAATGAACCCGTTTGCACAACAAGATCTCGATCGGATCGAGGCTGAGCGCGTCCAGGCCTGGTCCATGCCGCTCGCCGCTATCGACCCTGCCGATCGGCGCCTGTTCGAGGAAAACGCACTCTTTCCCTATTTCGAACGGCTGCGTCGCGAAGATCCGGTGCACTACCACGAGGCAAGCTACGCAGGACAGTTCTGGTCGATTACACGCTATGACGATATCCGCGCTATTGATCAGAACCATGCGGTGTTTTCCAGCGAACCAAGCGTCACGTTTGCCGAGGGTGATGTGACCCAGGCCAACTTCATCACCATGGATCAGCCGCGGCATCACCAGCAACGCAAGGCCGTTGCGCCGGTGACAGGTCCGACCAATCTCGCAGCGATGCAGGACCTGATACGCGCACGCGTATGCGTGATCCTTGATGATCTCCCCATCGGTCAGCCCTTCAGTTGGGTGGATCGAGTCGCGATCGAACTGACGACACAAATGCTGGCCACCCTGTTCGACTTTCCCTGGGAGCAGCGGCGCAAACTGACGCGCTGGTCCGACGTCGCCACCTCGAGCACGGACTCGGGGGTGAACGAGTCCAAAGCATCGCGCCAGGCCGAGCTCCAGGAATGTTACGACACGTTCCNCGCACTCTGGGAAGCGCGCAAGGATGACCCCTCCGGCAACGACCTGCTCTCACTGCTCCTGCGGTCCGAAGATACTCGCTACATGTCCCCAACCGAGTTTTTTGGCAACGTGATACTGCTGATAGTAGGCGGCAATGACACCACGCGAAATTCAATCACCGGCGGCGTTCTGGCGCTGAACCAATACCCTGAGGAGTTCGAGAAGGTGAAGGCCAACCCAAAACTTATTCCCAACATGGTGTCGGAGATCATTCGCTGGCAAACACCGGTCAACTACATGCGGCGGACGGCGCTCGCTGACTTTGAGCTGCACGGCAATACAATCCGGGCTGGCGACCGCGTCGCCATGTGGTACGTCTCAGGCAACCGCGACGAAACTGTTTTCGACCACGCACACGATTTGCAGATCGACCGGCCAAATGCCCGCTCACATCTGTCATTCGGCTACGGCATACACCGTTGTATGGGCAACCGCCTTGCAGAGATGCAGCTACGGATCCTGTGGGAAGAACTGCTCGCACGATTCGATTCGATCGAACTAGCAAGCCTACCTTATCGATATCGATCCAATCTCATTCGAGGCTATCGTGAGATGTACGTCGAACTTCGCGCCAAAGCCCGAGGCTGACGCCACCGGATGCCATAATTAGTGCGGTCGATTACATCAACTCTGAGCGCAAGATAGCGTTACTCGACTCGGGCTCGTCCGACCATCTTGTTCCGGTACGTGTAATCGATCGCAGCCGCACATACTCGACGATCTTTTCCACTAGGCCCGCTTCTCCAGCCCACCTTTATCGTCTAGGAAAGACCAGACTTTTTGTGACATTGCGCTCACCATCCTGCTCTACCAGGTTTCGATCGCTCAAATCAGATTTAGCCGCTTGCAGTCGACATAACGCAGCGCTAAGCAGTTCTGAACGTCCTAAAGTTTGACTTCAGCACCGCGCAGTTGCTGCTCATTCACCCGCGCGAAGCGAACGTGCAGGCACAGCGTTTCACCATCTCTGCGTCAAACATGCCGGCGCGCAGTCTGCCCAGGAACGACTTTGCCTATTTGCGAAGGTGTTCGAGATTGGCGTTAGGGCGANCGGACTGGGTCACCTGGACCTCCTTTCCTTTCTTCTACCGCCAAAAATCACAGCAAAGNAGGATGAAGTTCCGTTTGGAGAACTGATAGGCAAGGCCCTTCACGTCAACGAGGAGGCGTTTCAGAGCGNACCCTGTCAGCGTTTGTGCCTGGGTCTNGTGTGCTGGGTCCTGAAGGGCTTGCTACGCCCCCCGCGCCGGTCGGAGTCGGACCTGGGCGCGCGATGGTCAGCGGGAACCAGCTGGCCCTTACCTCCACCAATCAGATCTTCTCGGCCCATACTGACAAGCGCCTCGCGCAGAATCGGCCAGTTCGCCGGGTCGTGATAACGCAGAAAAGCCTTGTGTAGGCGGCGTTGGCGGCCGCCCTTGGGAATGTATACAGCCTCGCTGCGGCGGGTGACCTTGCGTANGGGGTTCACNCCGCTGTGGTACATCGCGGTCGCCGTTGCCATCGGGCCAGGAAGAAACGCCTGTACCTGGTCAGCGCGAAAGTTGTTNTGCTTAAGCCAGACCGAAAGCTCCAGCATGTCATCGTCCGTTGTACCCGGNTGCGCTGCGATGAAATAGGGAATNAGGAACTGCTCTTTACCGGCCTCCTTAGAGTAACNGTCGAACAGTTCCTTAAAGCGATAGTAGGTGCCCATACCAGGCTTCATCATTTTCGACAATGGCCCCTCCGCTAACGCTTCCGGTGCAATCTTGAGGTAACCCCCCGTGTGGTGTGTGGCAAGCTCGCGGACATACTCCGGNGACTCGTTGGCAAGGTCATACCGCACACCGGAGGCGATCAGCACTTTCTTGACCCCCGGNAATTCGCGGGCCTTGCGGTAAAGGCCAATCAGCGGCTTGTGGTTNGTGTCGAGGTTCGGGCAGATCGCAGGGTACACACAAGACGGGCGTCGGCAGGCAGCCTCCACAGCTCTGCTCTTGCAGGAGAGGCGATACATGTTTGCGGTCGGACCACCGAGATCGGATATGACGCCAGTAAACCCGGGTACCCGATCCCGCACCTCTTCAACCTCACGCAGGATCGAGGCTTCGGACCGGCTCTGGATGATCCGGCCTTCGTGTTCAGTAATCGAGCAGAAGGTGCAGCCACCAAAACAGCCCCGCTGGATCGCAACTGAGAATCGGATCATCTCGTAGGCCGGTATGTTGGCCTCGCCATAAACAGGGTGCGGCTGGCGGGTATAGGGCAACTCATACACCGCGTCGAGCTCTTCGGTTTCGAGGGGGATCGGCGGAGGATTAATCCAGACATCAACATCGTGATGGCGCTGCACCAGCGGTCGTGCATTCCCGGGATTGGACTCTACGTGCAGGATGCGTGACGCGTGCGCATACAGCACCGGGTCATCGCGTACGGCAGCAAAAGACGGCAGCCTGATTACGGAGCGCTCGCGCGCGCTGGCCGGCACGTCACGCACGAAGCGCACCACCTGAACCTCAGCCGGATCTGAGACCACGGCTGCATCGGGCGGCGACGGGTCAGGCTGCATCTGGTATGGATCTGGCTGACGATCGATGGGGCCCGGAGTATCGAGATGCGTTGAGTCGACCTCGATCCAGCCGCCTTCTGCTGCCGCGTCCACTCCCGCGCGACGGCGAAAAGCCGTACCACGAATATCAACCAGGTCACGAACCGCCTCGCCAGCCGCCAGCCGATGCGCGACCTCGGCAATTTGACGCTCCGCGTTGCCAAACACCAGAAGGTCCGCCTTTGAGTCAAGCAGAATGCTGCGGCGGACCTTCTCGGACCAGTAGTCCCAGTGCGCTATGCGGCGTAGTGACGCTTCAATCCCACCAACGACAACGGGCACCCCACCAAAAGCTTCCCGTACCCGGTTCGAATAGACAATGACGCTCCGGTCAGGCCGTTTGCCACCTTCACCACTAGGCGTATAGGCGTCATCCGAACGCACCCTGCGATCCGCCGTGTAACGGTTCACCATCGAGTCCATGTTGCCGGCCGTAATGCCAAAGAAGAGCGTTGGCTGACCCAGCGATTCGAAGTCCCGGGTCGAGCGCCAGTCCGGCTGGGCGATAATGCCCACACGAAAGCCCTGGCTCTCGAGGAAGCGCCCAACAATGGCCATGCCGAAACTCGGGTGGTCGACATAGGCGTCGCCCGTCACAAGAATCACATCGCAAGCGTCCCAGCCCAGGTCGTCCATCTCCTCGCGCGACATGGGCAATACCGGCGCCGGCGTCAGCCTGTGCGCCCAGTATTTGCGGTAGCCGTATAGCGGCGCCGCGTTGGAGATTGGCAAAGACATCAGCGCATTGTACTTTCGCCGGGGGGCACTTGTATCTGTACTTCGCAGCTGCACATAGCCAATAGATACCAAGGGCAAAACCATGGACGCCAGACAACGCGAGGCCTTCCTTGCAACTCCCCGACTCGGTATTTTGATGCTGGGTGCCAGTCCCGCTCCGATCGGCGTACCGAGCTGGTTTGAGTGGACGGGCTCCTGTATCGAGATGTTCTCGATAAACACCGCACCAAAGGTCCAGCGGATTCGTCAGAATCCCAACGCATCGGTGCTGGCAGCAAATGCCGTTGGCGAAACGGAGGCGTGGGTAGCTTTCGACGGCGCCATCGCAATAACTGACCCAGGCGGTATCGAGCTGGCAGACCGCCTTGCTCATCGCTATTGGGATATGAAAGCCAAAGCCAACCAGGACGTGATGGAGGGATGGCAGCAGAACTCGCAGGCTATGTGTCAACTCACCTTGACACCGAATCGCATTCGGAGCGGCTAATTAGGAGCTAAGCTTGACGACCGTAGGCGTCATCTCAGATACCCACAAGTTGTTGCGACCCGAAGCACTCGTAGCATTACGGGGTGTCGACCACATTGTGCACGCGGGCGATGTAGGCGCGGCATATGTCCTTGAGGCCCTGCGCGAACTTGCACCACTGCACGCCGTCAAAGGCAACATAGATCGCGACGCGTGGGCAGACAACCTACCGGACACGATGGATATAGAGATCGATGGGGTGAGAATCCACGTGACACACGACCTCAAAACCACCACAGCGCGGCACCTCAAGGCTAGCGACGTCGTTATCGCCGGGCATTCGCATCAGCCCCTGATTGAGCGTAGAGGCAATACGCTGATTCTCAACCCCGGCAGCGCCGGTCCCAGGCGCTTCACGCTGCCAGTCGCACTCGGTCTGCTACACCTCGACTCGACAGAGCCGCGCGCAGAGATCTTACGCGCCGATACCGCCGCGCAGGAAACGGTCTGCTTGCGCCAACAAGGGCAGCTGAGCCCAAGCGCTAGCCCGCACCATCTGTAAGACCATGCGCGGTCTCCAGTGACATCTCGAGGCTGACTTGATACGTCAGACTACCAATCACCTCTTCGTTCACGTGGCGGGTGAACCTTGGCCTCCTAGAACGGTGGATCCACATCGCCCTCTACATACTCAAGGTACAGTGACTAGAACGCGTTGAACGCTC
>PAWP01000117.1 GCA_002714125.1 Gammaproteobacteria bacterium | reverse complement strand
TCGATATAGGACCGCAATGTGTCCGGCGCGCCCGCCACCAGCACCCGACAAGGCCAAGGCCTGCTAGGTACCCCCAAGAGTTAGGATCCCGCTAGGAAGAAGTGTGCCATAGCGCTCCCAAAGCGAAACCAGATTACGACGATAGGTGGGAAACGCGGTCTCTGCCCAGGTACGCGCTGTCGACAAAGGCGATTGCCCACGCCATAGACTATGATCGCTCACTTCGCACAACGCCAAAGGACTTCCATCATGTCAGCTGATCGCCCAGTCATTCTTTACGGCGTGCCGTTTTCCCAACCCGTGCGCGCAGTCATGTGGCTGATGCTATACAAGCGCGCACCGTTTGAGATGGTGCTGATCAATCCCGGGTCCAAAGGTGACAACGGCAGCCGCCACCCGAACTACCTGGCCAAGAATCCGGGCGGCACCATACCCACCATCGAAGACCCAGCTACCGGCTTTGCGCTGGGCGAAGCCCACGCAATCATGACCTGGCTCTGCAACGTCAATGGCTGGACCGATGTCTACCCCGCTGAGCCAAACGAGCGAGCCAAAGTTGACTGGTATCTGAACTACCATCACAGGAACGTCCGCGATGCCTCAACCGGTCTCGTCGCACCGAAGATCCGCAAGGACCTGGATATCCCGGATACAACACAGCAGGCCGCGCAGCGCACGCTGACGGCCGCCCTGGGCGCGCTCGACAACAACTGGCTCGCGAACCGCAAATACATGACAGGGGATTCAGTTACGTTGGCTGACTTTGCCGCCTATGTTGAGATTGGCCAGCTCCGGCCCGAGTTCACCAACGTCTACGACTTCTCACCCTTTCCGAACGTACGCCGTTGGCTCGACGACATGCAGGCCGTCGACAGCCATGACGACGTACATGTGGTGCTCGCCGAGCTTGGCGACATCAGCCAGGAAGAGCCGTCCATGGACACCATCCGCAACGCCAACAAAAATGCCCTCCGTACCCTAAAGGGCAGGCTCGCCGAACTCGTCTAAAGCGATTAAAACAAGGCCCCTCCTCGTGCGGGGCCGCCGTTCCGCGGATGCACTACCAGGTGTCGACCCATTTGTGTTTCTTGCCATCCCTTGGCGCTGGTGCCGGCGCGGACTCCAGCCCCATGATGAGCCAACTACGGGTGGAAGCAGGGTCAATCACGTCATCCACCTCGTTGACCGTCGCCGCATTGAGTGCGCGCGACCATGCATAGGCGTCCGCTACATACTTCTCATAGCGCTCTTTGCGCTCCGCCAGATCCTCGATCGCCGCCAGCTCAGCGCGCCGGCCCAGTTTGACCGAACCCTCAAGCCCCATCCCTGCAAACTCGCCGGTGGGCCAGGAGATCGCAAAAAAGGTCTCATCGAAGCTGCCAGTCGACATCGCCAGCGCGCCCAGCCCATAGGACTTGCGCAACACGCAGGCGAAAAATGGAACAGTGATATTGGCCCCTGCAACATACATGCGGCCACAATGGCGAATGAGTGCGGTTTTCTCCGCCTCAGGCCCCACCATATTGCCTGGGGTGTCGATGAGCGAAAGGATCGGAATATCGAAGGCATCACAGAGTTGCATGAAGCGCGACGCCTTGTCCGCACCCTCCGCATCCACGGCGCCGCCAGTCGGCGAGTTCGAGTTGTTTGCCACAACACCCAGCGGCCGGCCCTCCACCCGTATGAACGCCGTAACCATCGAGAGCCCAAACTTCGGCCGCAGCTCCAGCATCGAGTCCACATCACCCAGCGTCTCTATGACGGTACGGATGTTGTAAACGGCACGCCGGTTCTCCGGCACGATGTGGCGCAGAATGCGCTGATCGTGCACCTGCCAGGTCTTGGCTCGGCCCTGGAAGAAGGACAGATAGTGACGGGCCACGGCGGTCGCCTCCTCCTCGTCTTCGACCAGGATATCGATAACGCCGTTCGGTTGTTGGATATCTACCGGTCCTACCTCGGCAGGCGCGTATGCACCCAGGCCACCACCTTCGATGACCGCCGGGCCACCGATGCCGAGACTCGAATCCTTTGTCGCAATGATCACATCACAGGCACCCAGCAACACTACGTTGCCCGCAAAACAGTAGCCGGAGTTCACCCCCACAATTGGCACAAGTCCCGAGAGTTTGCCCAGCTCACGCCAGGTACGGGTTGACAGCCCACCCACAGACGTCGCGTTGGGCCCACCGCCTGAGCGCGGACCGCCATGGGTTCGGCCACCACCGCCCTCGGTATAGAGCACCACCGGCAACTTGCTCATGCGCGCAACGCCAAACATGCGATCCTGTTTCTGGTGGTTCTTGCCCCCCTGGGTGCCGGCAAGCACCGAATAGTCGTAGGACATCGCAACGCAGCGGGCGTTTTCCTCCCCAACCACCTCGGCGTTGATCCTGCCAACACCCATCACCATGGCATCAGCCGCAGTTTTGATGATGCGCTCTTCCAGTTCCTCGTGGGTGTCCGTCGGGAAGCGCGTTGCGGTTACAAGCGGTCCATATTCGAAGAAGGTGCCCTCGTCACACAAATCCAGGATGTTCTCCCGCGCGGTGCGTTTACCCTGGTTGTGGCGCTTGGCTGTCGCGTCCACACGGGCCTCATCCCGGGTCAGGCTCCGGAAGTGCTCTACCTCGGCAATGTCGGCCCGGATCTCGTCAAGGTCTATCTCCTCGCCCGACTCATACTCACCTTCAACGTCCTGCGGTTCGACAAACGCCACCGCAGTCCCTTCGAAGATGGTGTCACCCACCTCGAGCGTAATCTCACGCACGACGCCACCCACATCGGACACCACCACGTGTTCCATCTTCAGCGCCTCCATGACCGCTACCGGCTGCCCCTTCTGGACAGTATCGCCTTCGGCGACAGCAATCGAAATGATCATCCCNTGCAAAGGCGCCTCAACACCCANNGTNCCCGGCGGCCCCTCTACTAACGGTGCACTNGGGATAGCAGGGGATGGGGNNCCCGCACCTGCGCCACCCTTCAGNTCCAAGACTGCCANCGGATCATCNGGATCGACCCGTGTGCCCGCCNTNCGCACCTCTCGNTCTGGTTCGAAGTAGCGGGCACGATCCGCATCCGCATCGAGNAGCACATCAATATTCTCTTCGACGTATCGCGTATGGATNGNACCGTCCGCAAACGAGGCCTGTCCCAGCAAAGCAGCAAGAAAGCNCGTATTGCTGCGCGCACCNTCGATCCTAAACTCCGCCAGCGCNCGGCGGGTCTTGCGAAGCGCAGCCGTCAGATCGGCGCCGCTGACAATCAGCTTGGCGAGCAGCGAGTCATAGTGGATGCTGGTTGTGTAGCCGGCGTAGCCAAATCCGTCGACGCGTATGCCTGGNCCCGCAGGGGGCTCATATGCCGTGAGAACGCCGCCGCCAGGCCTTGAACTGCCATCACGCNCCATCGTTTCCAGATTGACCCGCACCTGGACGGCCGTGCCGCGGGGCTCAGGCACCGAGGCTTGCGTAAGTCCCTGACTAGCCAGTGTTGCCCCGCCTGCCACCGCAAGCTGCAGGGCGACAAGGTCAAACCCAGTCACCTCTTCNGTCACCGTATGCTCAACCTGCAGGCGCGCGTTGGCCTCCATGAACACAAACCTNTCCCCCGCGTCAGGGCGCGCGTCTACAAGGAATTCGACGGTGCCAAGTCCCCGGTAGTTGATTGCCTTTGCTAACTGTAGCGCCGCCTCATGCATGGCCGAGCGGGTGGCATCCTCCAGCGCAAACGCTGGGGCAATCTCCACAAGTTTCTGGCGCTGCCGCTGCAAGCTGCATTCCCGATCCCACAGATGGATGGCGTCACCNGTGCCATCACCCAGCACCTGAACCTCAACGTGGCGAGCCAACGGCAGCAGTTCTTCGATGTAGACGTCTCCGGAACCAAAAGCCGCGTTTGCCTCGGAGGTTGCCCGTTCGAACGCCTCGTCGAGGTCAGCCTTGTTAAGCACTGGGCGCATACCTCGCCCNCCGCCACCGGCTATGGCCTTNAGCATCACCGCACCACCCTCAAGTGAGTCGAAAAAAGCATGCGCCTCTACAAGTGTGANGGCGTGGCTGACGCCGGGCAGCAACGGTACGCCGCAGCTTTCCGCAAGTGACCGGGCTAGCGCCTTATCGCCGAATCGGGCGAGGGCCTCTGGAGTTGGTCCCACGTATGTGATGCTAGCGGCCTCGCATGCGCTCGCAAATTCGGCAATCTCCGACAGGAAACCGTAGCCTGGGTGCACCGCGTCGCACCCGGTACGGCTAGCAATCTCGACCACCTTGTCTCCATCGAGGTATGCGGGCACACCCGTGGCCTCGAGCGACACTGCCTCATCAGCGTGACGCGTATGCAGCGACGCTGCGTCGTCATCAGCGTAAACAGCAACGGTTTTTATACCGAGATCGTTTGCGGTACGTGCAATGCGGATCGCAATTTCACCGCGGTTGGCAATCAAGAGTTTTTTAATGGTCATTGGAACGCGTGTTGTTGTGATTCTGAATCGGGGCGCACTATAACCCGCGGTACACACAGAGCGTGGCGCGTAAACCCGGCGNCAGTTCCATTACACTCCGCAAAACACCGGGACGTGCCTGCCATGAACGATGCCGAAAAATACCTGTTCGACCTACGCGGTTATCTGGTGGTGCGTAACGCNCTCAACCCCGAGCAGGTAAGTGATCTCTCCGAGCGCCTGCAANCCAAACGAGCGAAAGAGGAGAAGCCCCACTACGGCTCCGATCGCACCGGGCTAAAGGATGACGGCCTCGCCTGGTCTTCGGACTCGCTGATTTCCTGGGGCGGCAGCTACATCGATCTGATTGATCTGCCAACCATCCGCCCCTATCTCGAAGCCATGCTCGGGGCACCCTATCGGCTGGACCACGACTACATCAACATCAACAACTCTGAGCGGGCGANCAAGCTCTACCTACACGGCGGCGGCCAGGGTGCGGGTGGTGCCACCGACTTGGTGGGCCCAACTGACGGCGGGCAGTGCTTTTACCGTTACAACAACGGCCGATTCTTCAACGGCCTTGTCGCTGTTGCCTTCGAACTGAACGATGTACCCGACGGAGCCGGCGGCTTCGCCTGCGTACCGGGCAGCCACAAGGTCAACTTTGAGCTGCCTGAAGACTGGAAGCTGTCAGATACCCAGGCAGACATTCCGGAATGTGTAGAACGGGTTGCCGCGAATGCCGGCGACGCGATCATCTTTACCGAAGCTTGTGCGCACGGCACCGTGCCCTGGGAAGGCAGCGGCGAACGCCGCACGATCTTCTACAAATACTGCCCCCACGCGGTTGCGTGGAGCCCATGTTATTACAACGCAGACCATTACAAGGCGCTCTCGAGCCTTCAGCAGGCAATGCTGATGCCGCCATCGGCCTTTGGCCCCAACAAGTCAACCCGTGCAATCTGGGAACGGGCCCGGGCCGAGCAGCGTGAGCTGCAGATACTCCGCGACGCCTGATCAAGCCATCAAGGCAGGGCGTTCCACCTCAACGTACGAGCGCAGTTCGGCCAGTGCTTCATGCATCGCGGTCACGGCAACGTCGACGTCTTCTTCCTCCATGGCGGTAGATGTGCAATACATCAGACGCGAAGCTGACATCACCCCGTGGCGCAGCATGCTGAGATGTAGCAGACGGGGGATATGGCCCGCGTTCGCCATTGCAGTCACCGCGTCTCGCGAGTCGTTTATGGCAGTACCGGCAAAGTGCACGTTGGCAATCGAGCCCATCCCTGTCGCCTGACCCTGGATTCCCGACTGTGAAAACGCCTGGTTGAAGCCATCGCGTAGCTTTTGCCCGAGCGCGTTGACATGAGCCACAGCGACGCCATCGTAGGCCCGCATAGCAGCCCTTCCCGCCGCCATCGTCAGTGCGTTGCCGCTAAACGTACTCGCATGCATCACAGGCGATGAGTGATCAGGGCTGAAGAGCTGCATCAGCTCCCGCTTGCCACCCAACCCACCGACTGGCAGGCCACCGCCAATGATCTTGCCCATACAGGTGAGATCCGGCGTGATGTCGTAATCGGCCTGGGCACCACCCTCGGCCAAACGCAGCGTGATGACCTCATCGAAGATCAGCACTATGCCGTGTGCAGACGTCGCCTCGCGCAGCGCAGTGAGAAACTCCGGCGTCGCAGGCAGCATACCCATGGAACCCAGCATCGGCTCAACGATGACCGCAGCAAGCTCGTGTCCGTGACGCTCAATCAAAGCGCGCGCGCGGTCCGGCTCGTTGAACGGACAGATCACAGCGTCATCAAGAACGCTGTCCGGGAAGCTCGCATCCACAGCTAATGATGCCGGTGCATCGAGATCGCCGCGCTTGTCCGGGAACGGCACCATAGAAACCTCCGCCAACTCGTAGCTACCGTGGTAGCCACCTTCCATCTTCATAATCTTCTGCCGGCCCGTCGCCGCGCGCGCACAGCGTATTGCCATCAACGTGCCTTCAGTACCGGAACTGGTAAAGCGGAGTTGCTCTATCGACGGCACGCGGCTCCGGATTAGCTCGGCCAGTTCAATCTGATCAACATTGGTTGCGGCATAGGCCGAGCCACGGGCCACCTGTTCCTGCACCGCTGCGACCACGTCGNGCTGCGCATGCCCATGNATGAGGGACGTGAAGTTATTCATGAAATCGCGCAACTCGTGCCCGTCGGCGTCGATTAGCCTGCAGCCCGCCGCGCGCTCGATCGCAAGCGGATAAGGGCCGTAGTGCGCGCTGGACCGGGTATCCCCGCCAGGGAAAACCTCGCGCGCACGCTCGGCAATCACCGCGGATTTTGGGCTGAATTCTCGATATGCGCTGACGAGGGGATGATCGCTGGCCATGGNTCGCTCCGTAGGTCGACCNTTNATCGTATCATTGNGNCACGGCAGNNACCGGAGACTCNCATGACACTTCAAGAACTCACCCNGTCCATCGCNAGCTTCTCGGCCGAGCGCGACTGGGGTCAGTTTCACTCACCCAAGAACCTGGCAATGGCTCTGTCTGTAGAAGCGAGTGAGATTGTTGAGCTGTTTCAGTGGCGCGCCGAGGCCGAGAGCCGGGNGCTGGAAGATGCAACGAGAGAAGCCGTCGCTGACGAAATTGCGGACGTGCTCATCTATCTGGTCCGTCTCGCTGACGAGCTTGGTATAGACCCATTGCTCGCGGCCGAACGCAAGATGCTCAAGAACGCCGCTAAGTATCCTGCAGACAAGGTGAGGGGGCGCACTGACAAGTACTCGGAGTATGNGTAGTCGTCACCCTTGAACTGANCCAGCGTGCTCAATCCCGACCTTATGTAACGAGCTTTAGAGGCAGTCGTAGAGCGCTGCAACCAGCCGCCCGGCACGGGTCGTCTGCGGCATGCCGGGTTGCATCTGATTCATGGCATAACCGAAGCCGATCCCGNCATCGGGATCAGCAAAACCGAGTGACCCACCGGCGCCACCGTGGCCAAAGGCGTCCCGGTTCGGACCATATGCAGCGTTGCTGTTGAGGATGAAGCCGCGGGACCTGCGGGTATCGGTACTCAACACCAGATCCAACTGACCACTCACCTCGGACTGACAAGCAGCCGCCAGTGAAGCCGCTGGGACAATGGGCTCCTCGCCCACACATGCGCCGTACACCTGCGCTATCCCGCGCGCGTTGGCCTGGCCGTTGGCAGCCGCAATCTCAGCGCTGCGCCAGGCGGCACTGCAGGCGTCCTTAAAGGGGCGGATCGATGGGTTCTGCAACGCCAGCTGAAACAGCTTGGAAGGCTCGGCAGCCAAACCCGCCACTTGCGGCGTATCTGTAGAGCGTGCGTGGTTGGGGCCAATTAGATCGGCGACCCGATGATGTTCACTCGTAGGCAGACCGATCCAGAAATCGGCACCAATGGGCCCGGTCAGGGTCTCACGTGCATAGGCACCCAGGCTCTTGCCTGTAATCCGACGCACCAGTTCACCCGGCAGGTAGCCCCAGGTCACGGCGTGATAGCCGCCGTCTGCCCCCAATGGCCAAAGGGGGGCCTGAGCTGCAAGCAACGCGGTCATCTTTTCCCAGTCATAGAGATCTTCCACGGTGAGCGCGGTCTCGACACCGCAGACGCCTGCCTTGTGTGCCAAGAGACCTGCGACGGTCACCTCATCTTTGCCCGCGGCCCCAAACTCGGGCCAGTACTCTGTAACCGGCGCCTCATAGTCGATTCCGCCATCGGCGTGCAGTCTAGCCACCACCAGTGTCGCAAGCCCCTTGGTTGTCGAGTAAACGTTGACCAGCGTGTCCTTCGTCCACGGCCGGCTTAGATCCCTGTCCTGCCACCNGCCCCAAAGATCCACGACGGTCTNATCGTGGTGCACAACGCAGACACTCGCGCCTACCTCAACATCGTCCCAATTAGCCGCAAATGCGGCACGGACCGATTCAAACCCAGGCGCAACTGTGCCCTGCACTTCGACCTGCATCCTGCTTCTCAACTCCGACTACGGATAATCTAGGAGANTAACAGTTTGGCATCGCAGCTCGCGCCACTGTGAGCGCATGTCTGTCCTGTGCGCACTTAAGTAGGGCATGAGGTCATAAACGCATCGATTCATGTACCAGCCATACGCCCCGTGGACGCATTGCCAATCC
Organism: Gammaproteobacteria bacterium; assembly: GCA_002714125.1. The sequence continues at coordinate 4,203 of PAWP01000117.1, read as the reverse complement.
CATCAGCTTCGCATCGTTCAACTTCTCAAGCTTGCAGGAAGCGGGCAGGTCTTCCGCCCCGTTNTCACGCAAACACTCAAAGATGTCAAACCCGACTGGTNGCAAGCTAAGATCACGGAACTCGACACGGACATCATCTTATTCTACGAACCNTAGGTTCGAACCTGCTTAGGAGATGTCTTCCCGAACCCGGAACTCAGCGGCCACACCCTGGATACCGTCGGGGCAGTTTGGCAAAGCAGCGCTGTGGCTGCGACGGTGCGCAAACCCTGACCCATCGCTAAGAACCGAGCCCGCCTGTCCCAGATACATGGGCCCATACGAACGTGACATACTTCGCGCGCCTCAGGCAACCCCACGTAGCAATCCTCCACCTGAATGACCAACATGACTTCTAAGCTGACCTCATCTTCGGTCTGGTCCGTCTATAGCCGACTGCTCGTCACCTGCCTGTTACTTGGGCTTGGGTCCACTACGGCCGCAGATGCTTTCGAATACCAACACGGGACNTCCTACCTCGAGCCCCTCAAGTACAAGTCTGGGTTCACCCACTTTGAATGGGCAAACCCGGACGCTCCCAAGGGTGGGCTGCTGCGCGCGCCGGAGATGGGAACGTTTGACAGCTTCAACGGGATTCTGGACAAGGGCCGTATTGCAAACGGCGTTGCCCGCGGTGGTGAAGGCGCACTAATCTATGACCGCTTGCTCGAAGGTGCAATCGACGAGCCGGCCAGCTTCTACGGCAGGCTTGCGGACGGAGTCTGGGTGGCCGCGGACTTCCGCCGGTTTGCCTTCCGCATCCGCGAGGGCGCCTATTGGCACGATGGCAAGCCGCTCGGCGCCGATGACGTCGTATACACATTCCGCCTGCTGAAGGAAAAAGGCGCGGTAGCCGTGCGCACCGGGCTGCGTGAGCTTGGCAGCATCGAGAAAATCTCGGACAACGAGGTGCTTTTCACCACCAAACCGGATGCAATAGGGAACCCGGATCTCATATTCCAGGTAGGTGGCTATTCCATCCTGCCCGAGCACTACTGGGCCAGCCGCGACATCACCAAGACCACTGTGGAACCACCGCTCGGCAGTGGCCCGTACAAAGTTCGGGACTTCGATCTGGGTCGTAACGTGACCTATGAGCGCGTCGAAAGCTACTGGGGGCGCGACATCCCCGTAAACCGCGGGCGCTATAACTACGACCGAATCAAGTACGACTACTTTCGCGACGAGTCAGTCATGCTGGAAGCGCACAAAGGCGATGTGATTGATGTGCGTACCGAAACAGTCAGCAAAAACTGGGTGACCGCCTATGAGTTCCCAGCGGTAAAGGCCGGATTTTTCAAGAAAGAACTGGTTGACCTCTCCCGCCCCTGGGGGCTTTGGGTCCCGGTAATGTGGAACCTTGATGTACCCAAATTCAAGGACATCCGTGTGCGCGAAGCGCTCGCGCTGATGCAGGACTTCCGCTACACCAACCGGGTCCTGATGTACGGGTTCTACAACTACGCGAAAAGCTTCTTTTATAACTCAAGGATGGCCTCCAGCGGGCTGCCTTCAGAGCAGGAACTCGCATTGTTGGAGCCATGGCGTGGGAAAATACCTGAACGGGTGTTCACTACGGTCTGGGAGGGCAACGAATCGGATGGCTTTGGTTTNCCCAGGGGCAAGCTCAAACGCTCGCTTGATCTGTTCCGGGAAGCCGGTTACGAGATCCGTGACCAGGTTATGGTGAATATGGAGACAGGCGAGCCTTTCACAATCGACTTCATNATGATCTCGCCGTTTGCGCTGCGTCAGGAGATTCCGTTCATGTCGAACCTGAACATGATTGGCATCAAAACGACNGCACGCTCTCCCGAACTCTCCAACTGGCTGTACAGGATGCGTAANGGCAAGTGGGAAGGGGGCCAGAACTCGTTTGTGCCGGGCTACGTCCCCGGCATCATGCTGCGCAACCGGCTGAGCACGCAGTCAGCGGATTCACAGGGAGGGCAAAACTGGAATCGGGTGCGGGACCCGGCAGTTGACGCCATGATCGATCACATCATGGCCGCGCGCACACCCGAGGACTTCTACGCGGCCACCCATGCCCTCGACCGGATTCTGCTCTGGAACTTCTATTACATACCCGCACTCGGCGCACCGGGATATCGGCTGGTGTACTGGGACCGTTTTGGTCAGCCCGAGATCAAGATGCGCCTGCAGCGGCCCATCTGGCGGGATGCGTGGTGGTTTGACCCAGCCCGCGCAAGGCGGGTCGAGGCAGGCATGGCCGAACTGACCGGCAAGCGATAGCCGCCATTCAGCCAAGTTCCGCTTCGCAGCACCAGCACAAACCAAAGTTCACAGGCTACAACTCGCCACAGTCACGGCAAGCGCGCTACGGACCATCAGTTGTCTACTCCGCCGCGATCATATCGCGGCCCCGAACTTCATCGTGGTCGTTAGCTACACAGAGTTCGAACCATGTTTGGGTTGGCGCAAGCTCTCCGTCGGCACTCCCTACCCACCCGTTGCTCAGCATCACGTCTATGCCTTCGTATNCATCCATTTACGCGCATGCTCAGCAAGCATCCGGTTCTAATCGGTATAGATGAACTTCATGACNGGTTTGATTCAATGGCGCAGTCTCANAAGAGATGCCGCCCCAGAGTCTAGGTATAANAATCATGTCATTCATCANCATGGGTCATTCATCACCATGGGTGGGGTGGGAAGGACATCGGCTGCAAACTTCAGCAGGTAGACGCCAAATAGCATCTCCATGATTCCAAATCGCTATCCGCCATGACACAAAGGCCCCATGACTTTCGCCGACAGCCTGCTGGCGCGCGACGTCACGTGGGAACTTGAAGCAGCACCTGGTGAAACAGCGCATTTGAGATTGGTCAAATCAGCCCCGAATATGCTTCCCGCGCCTGCATGAACAGCTCGAACGGAAACTCCATAGGCACGCCGTCAAGGGCCGCCTGCAGCATCGCCAGATGCGCCTCCCAGCCAGCGCAGTGCTTGGCTATGTCCTCGTCATCTGGCAGTGTCAGCGACACCTCAAGAAGCGAACCAGTACCCGCAGGGCTCAGCAGCAGACGTACCATACGCCCTGGCTCACCGGACCGACTCCAGTTGAAGGCAAGTAAGGAGCCCTCGTCATACTCGGTAACGGAACTGTCGATGACCGTGCCACTCCCTTCAAACTCAAGGTTTACCGCCCCACCCTGCTGCAACTCTATAGTGCCCTGGGCAAGCCACTTGGAAAACAGCGCCGGCTTGGTCAACGTATCCCATACACTTCCCGTGCTCTGCGGCAAAGCACGAATAAGCGTCGCTCGCCATCCCTCTGCACCCCGCTCGACCTGGCCTGTCTCCATCACTCCCCTCCTCATCTGGCACAAAATCACCTGCGTTCACTGTGCACCATCGTGCACGGTGCGGGAACCTCCAGATGCCTCTGGATCTAGGGTTTGGCCACGCACTGGGTGATAATCGCCCATAACACTACAACGCCCACTTTTTTCAGACCACGGACTGTCTACCTATGCGCACTTTGACCCCACTCGCCTTGTTCGTGGCTTTCTTAAGCTGCAGCACCGGGGCGGAACAAACCGATCCCCTGATGCGCGCGAAGGCTGCCGGACCGGGACCCTCCGACCAGCATCACAGCTTTGCGCTTACGTACGCGGCGGAGGGTGTGCAAATCACCGCAACAGTTGACACAGGGCAACCCGAGGGTGAACGGGTCATGGTCCAATCTTCAGAATTGCAGGATGACGGCGAGTACGACCGCATTGTGAAGGAAATGGACCGCTCGGCCGGCCGGGGATACTGGTGCGATGAGATGCTCCAAGGTGTAAGCGAGGACGCAGAGGTCATGGCTCGGACCGCTGACACCGTGACCTACATCTTCACGCCGCAGCCAACCGGCGCACGGAACGACGCCATACTTGAGCACATGGAGGGAAAGATCACGCTTAACACTGATACCGCACAGATCGTTGACTACCAGATGGCCGCTCCCAAACCTTTCCGCCAGGCCCTGGTCGCAAAGATCACCCGTTTTGAGATGCAAATGGACTGTGAACCAGCCCCGGGTGGCCGTACCTACAGCTCAGGTTTCAGGATGGATATGGCCGGCTCAGCCGCGTTCAAGAAGTTCGATCAGGCTTTCTCCCGTACGTTAGAGATCATCAAGTGAGGGTTTACAAAGCA
>PAWP01000116.1 GCA_002714125.1 Gammaproteobacteria bacterium | reverse complement strand
CCGCCACACGGATGAGGAAGAAGAGCCTTCAGCGCATTTAGAGCCTTCAGTTCAACAAGAGCCTTTTGGCAATAGAGGACCGGCAGTCACGCTACCCTCCCTCAGCCTCCGCTGATACGTTGTGTATCAAGCCTGCGGGTAGCGGCGAAGGCGCGTGCTGCTACCACTAGCGAAACTGATGGCCTGCTGATTGGCCTTGAAGATGAGGATCGCCTTCGGGAGGCGACCGACAATCCCGTGCCTGCATCGACGAACCACGATCAGGAAGCCGATACAGTTCTGGCGGAGCACTACAAAGGGGTTCGACTCGCAGCAGTCAGCGCTCATGATGCGGGTACACACGCTGCTGCAGATGCGGCAATGACGGGGTCAGTGTTTGAGGCAAGCCCGGCCGCTACAGCTGTTAAAAGCGTACAGAACCTCGGCTCCGTTCCAGCGGAGACTTACAGCTTGGAACCTGAGGATCTAGCATCGATTCATGCCATTGAGCCCGAGGTGGAGATCTCGGAATCGGAAGAAACGCTGCACCAAGGACGCCTGGCGTGGACTCGGGGCGCAACTCTGCTGCTGATCGTACATTCGCACCAAGAACTCGAAGTTACGATCAGCATTGATGCGATTCTGCATAACTCGGACTCTGCACAGCCGGCGTTTCACGGTCTGAAACTCAGGTTTGTTGACATCACTGGCGTCATCGTTGCGCACCGGCTTTTTGTGCCAGCGGAATATCTGCATGTAGAGATGCGCGGCTTGCAGTTCGTCTCCGGACAGACTGCGATAAGCTTGGCCTTTGAGATCATCGATCCGGAACGGGCGGTCGGCTACTCGGTGGGCGTCATCCGCGAGTAGCTGGCTTCCAGGCAATGGCCAACTACCGATCTTGGTGGCGCACTATTTACAGAGCTATGGACGAGCTGATTCGCTTGCACCGAAACACTGGGCTTTCTAGAGGCTGTGCGCGCGTTTCGGCGCAAACGCTTGGTATGATGCGCCGGTCAATCCAACGGTATTCCTGAGGTGCCTGCACTGCTCCCACAAGTAGTTCCCGATGCCGTGATCGTTGCACCCATGGCTGGTGTGACCGATCTGCCGTTTCGGAACCTGTGCCGGGCCTGGGGTTCTGATTTTGTGGTTTCTGAAATGATCCACGCAGACGTTCGACTATGGCACAGGACCAAGTCACGCAACCGGCTTCGGTTTGCTGATGAAGCGGGAACCCGTTGGGTGCAGATTGCCGGCGCTGAACCAGCGATGCTGGCTGAGGCCGCCTGCCGGGCTGAGGCTGCGGGCGCTGACCTCATTGATATAAACATGGGCTGCCCGGTCAAGAAGGTCTGTAAACTGGCGGCAGGTTCGGCGCTGATGCGTGATGAACGGTTGATCGGCAGAATCCTTGAGGCCGTAGTAGGTGCGGTACAGGTGCCGGTGACGCTAAAAACCCGCCTTGGCTGGTCCCGTGATGAAATGAATGGCGCTAGGGTCGCGGAAATTGCGCAGGAGGAAGGGGTGCGCTTGGTTACGATTCACGGTCGGACCCGGGCCTGCAGATTCAAAGGGGAGGCGGACTACGATGGCATTGCAGCGATCAACGCGGCTGTGGACATCCCGGTTGTGGCGAACGGCGACATCACAACAGTGGAACGCGCGCTCGTGGTGCGCAAACTTACTGGCTGTAGCCGGCTGATGCTCGGCCGGGGCATGCTAGGCCGGCCCTGGTTTGCGCAAGAGGTCACGGCTGCAATACGTGGCGAGAGGTTCCAGGCTCCGGGCCCGGAGACGAGACGAGAGATCCTGCTGGGCCATCTGGATGCTTTGGATGGNTTCTATGGCGAGCGCTTGGGNGTGCCGATCGCNCGTAAACACGTNGGCTGGTTNCTCGATTGGCTGCCTGGCACGAAACCTNTGCGTGTGGCATTCAACCGCTTGNAAAGCGCACGCGAGCAGCTNGCNCTGATTGGGGCTGCAGGCCTCACAAATAAAGAAGCGGCNTGAATGNCGGAAGGTGAAGAACCGCGCAACAGTCTGCTCGCCACGAGCGTCGAAGACGCCGTGGGTNGCTACCTCACAACACTTGAGGGTGAGGGCGTCACAAATCTTTATACGCTTGTACTGGAGGAGATCGAAGCGCCGCTGCTGCGCTGTGTACTTGCGCATACCGGTGGTAACCAGTCACTTGCTGCAGAAGTTCTCGGGCTCAACAGGGGCACGTTGCGCAAAAAAATGCGCCATTACGGGCTGTTGTGAAGCCCGNAGGGTGAGTTGGNCAACAACAGCGTCGCCAACGCTTTGAAGCCGCACTGAAGAAGCCGCACTGAAAAGGGTGATAGAAAATGGCCATGTTAGACCTACACAGAATCAAGANCGCGCTGCTGAGCGTCTCGGACAAGACGGGGCTGGTTGACTTCGCCAGCGTGCTGCTCGACCTAGATATCAAACTCATAACTACAGGTGGTACGCTGAGCAACCTACAGGAAGCGGGCCTCCAAGTGACGGAGCTCTCCGNGCACACGGGCTTTCCAGAGATGATGGATGGCCGGGTNAAGACGCTGCACCCGATAATCCACGGTGGTCTGCTCGGTCGGGTTGATGCGACGGATGGCATGGACGCCGACGTGATGGCCGAACACGGGATAGAGCCCATCGACCTGCTGGTCAGTAACCTCTATCCGTTTGCCGACACCGTTGCCAACCCGGCGAGTACCTTTGCCGACGTCATCGAGAACATCGANATTGGCGGTCCAGCGATGGTGCGTTCGGCTTCCAAGAATTTCGAACGCGTTGCCTGTGTGGTAAACCCCGAGAGCTACGGCGCCCTGGCTGAAGAGCTTGTCGCAGGCGGCGGCCAGCTCAGCCGGNNAAGGCGATTTGAACTTGCTTGCGATGCTTTTGCGCACATNGCCGACTATGACGTAGCGATTCACAAATACCTAAGTAGTGTCAGCCTTGATGGCAGCGTGACAGAGCANCATTCATGAAAGTGCTCATCACCGGAAGTGGGGGAAGGGAACATGCGCTTGCCTGGAAAGCCCAGCGGGACCCACAGGTAACGCAGGTTTTTGTCGCGCCGGGCAATGCTGGTACTGCCCTGGAAGGCTGTATCAACGTAGAAATCGACGTCATGGACTTTGATGCCCAGATTGCGTTTGCGCAAGAACAGGGCATTGATCTCACGATTATTGGTCCAGAAGACCCGTTGGTTGCGGGTGCGGTGGACGCTTTCGAAGCAGCTGGCCTGCGTTGCTTCGGGCCCAACGCGGCGGCGGCGCAGCTGGAGGGCTCGAAAACCTTTACCAAAGATTTTCTGCGCCGGCATTGCGTGCCCACTGCAGCCTATGGTTCGTTCGATGAGGTGGAAGCTGCCGTGGCATTTGCTGAGCAACTCGTGCCGCCTGTAGTGATCAAAGCTGACGGATTGGCGGCTGGTAAAGGTGTCATTGTTGCCCTGGACCATGGCGTAGCGGCTGACACGATTCGAGACATGCTGAGTGGCAACGCCTTTGGAGATGCGGGCTCGCGGGTTGTGGTGGAGGAGTTCATGCGAGGCGAGGAGGTAAGCTTCATTGTGGCGGCTGACGGTGATACTTACGTGCCGTTTGTTTCCTCGCAGGATCACAAGCCGGTGCACGATGGTGACGAAGGGCCAAATACTGGCGGCATGGGGGCCTATGCTCCGGCACCAGTAGTTGATGAGGTAATGCATCGTCGGATCTGCAGTCAGGTGATCGAACCCGTACTCCGCGGGATGGCGGCGGAAGGCAATCCGTATCGCGGGTTCCTGTATGCAGGGCTCATGATCAGTCCTGATGGTGTTCCTAACGTTATTGAATTCAACTGCCGGTTCGGCGACCCGGAGACGCAGCCCATTATGTTCAGGATGCGCTCGTCACTGCCTGAACTCTGCAATGCGGCCTTAGATGGCAAGTTGGGCAGCTATGAGATGCAGGCCGATCCCCGCGCGGTTATCACCGTGGTCATGGCTTCGGGTGGTTATCCGGGCAGCTATGCAAAAGGGGATGAAATTACGGGGCTTCAGGAGGCTGCAAGCAACAGCGCAGACGTGAAGGTGTTCCACGCAGGCACCTCCATGGAAGGTAAGCGGGTGCTGACTAACGGTGGCAGGGTGCTCGGCGTTACCGCCGCTGGCGAAACCGTCTCGGAAGCCCAGCGCCGGGCCTACGCTGCTGTGGATGCGATCAGCTGGCCTGGCGCGTTTGCGAGGAGGGACATCGGTTACCGAGCGGTGGCCAGGGAGGTCGCGGAGGACTGACGTATCCTGCGACGACTCAGGCGATCGAACGACCGCCGTCGACGTTGAGTACCTGCCCTGTGATGTACGGCGCATCCCGGACGAGAAACAGAGCCGTGTTGGCAACGTCCTCTGGTGCACCCTGTCGTTTCATAGGTGTCTGCCGAATGATTGAGGCCTTGGTTTCTTCACTCATGGCTGCCTCATTCCCGGGCCAGAGAATTGCGCCGGGTGCAATCGCGTTTACGCGCACGTCCGGCGCGAACTCCTTGGCCATGCTCTGGGTCAGCATGGACAAACCCGCCTTCGCTATGCAGTAGATCGAATAGCCGTGGAGGGGCTTGTTCGCGTAGATATCAGTCACGTTGACGATGGATCCGGCAGATTCGCGCAGGGCAGGGTGCAGCGCCTGCGAGAGGAAGAACGGGACCTTCAGATTGATCCCGACAAGCGTGTCCCATTCGTCATTTGTCGCCCCGGGCAGATCGTTGGGGTAGAACTCTGAGGCGTTGTTTACAAGACAGTCGAGTCTGCCCCACGTATCACGGCACACGTCGGCAATCCGTTTATAGTCTTCCGCGAGAAGATCTGCAGCGAGCGGTCGCGCGGAGTCTCTCCGGTAACCGTTGAGTTCCTCCGCAAGCGTCTCTGCATCTGTTGCGGAGTTGCGATAGTGGATGATGACGTTGAAGCCTGACTCGTGGAACGTGCGACAGAGCTGGGCACCAATCCGCTGGGCGCCACCGGTTATCAATGCAACTTTGTTTCTCATGTCTTCAACTTTTCAATTCGTGCCCGGCGGATTGCGGCGCCAACCTCGGATCCCTTGAGTTTTGAGGCCAGTGCGCGTGTATCAACCGACAGCGCCGCGATGAGTTTGTCACTCCACGCATCGTGTTTCTCTGCGCCGTCTGGTTCGTACAGACTGCAGTGGCGTGAGAATTCGTCGAAACGGTCCTGCCTGCGATATGCGTCCGTTGCGCTTAGCAGCGCATCGGCGGCGTCAGCTTCAAGTTGTAACACATCTCCCCAGCTCGGGTAATGCTCTGCAACGAGCACGGTGAGTTCTCGTAGCTGCCCTGGTGCACGTAGCCTATCGAGTGCCTCCCTGGCACGCCCGGGACCCAGTCGGGAAAAGAGATACACCGCTCGCTCATCCTGTGTTTGTAGACGTGGTAGTAAGGCATCAAAAGCGGCCAGGTGGTCGCTGCGCAGCAACGGGCTAATTCTGGAGAGCGCACCAACGTCCTGCAGGACGGTTAGGAAAACCAAGGGTGTTTTGGTTGCTAGTGCCAGGTATAGCTCATCCCAAACGCGTTCGGCGGCAAGTTCTTGCAGATCGCCACGTGCTGCCATCGTCTGGCACAGCGCGCGCGTTTCAGGCGCAACCGTGAAGCCGAAAGGCCTGAGGCGCGCTGCAAATCTCGCGAGACGGAGTACACGCAGCGGGTCTTCAGAAAATGCTGCCGAAACATGACGGAGGATGCGATTGGCGAGATCCCGTCGGCCCTGATGGGGGTCGACGTAGGCGCCATCTGCCCCCTGTGCGATCGCGTTGATGGTTAGGTCGCGCCGGGCTAGATCTTCTGCAAGGGTCACGTTATCAATGTCAGCTGCGAAACCGGTATGACCTGGACCAGTCTTGCGTTCGGTTCGTGCAATCGCATACTCCTCGCGAGTCAGCGGGTGCAGAAATACGGGGAAATCACGGCCAACTTGATTGAATCCAGCGTCCAGCATTCCCTGCGGCGTTGCCCCGATCACTACCCAGTCACGGTCTTTGCCGGGCTCGCCAAGGAGTTGATCGCGTACCGCGCCGCCAACTAGATAAGCAGTCGCGCCGACGGGAATTCCGTGGTCGTCAGTCGGCATCGGTTGCTTCCAGCGCCTGCACGCTGAACCGGACAAGATCGTTCAGCCGTAGCGCCGTGAGGTCACGGCCCCAGACGCACCCTGTATCGAGTGCGTGGCATTTGGGCGTCGAGCATTCGCCTTCGATCGCTGCCCAGTGTCCGAAGGCAATTTCAGCCTCTTCGCTAGCGGGCGGTTTGTGGTTGAACCATGGTGCAAACCCAGCTGGGCAATCCGCGCCCTTTGCGGTCAGGTCCAAGGAGCCGTCGGCGGTACAGTAACGCATGCGTGTGAAATAGTTGGTGATGACNCGAGCCCGGGTGAGCCCGGTCAGTGACTCNGTCCATATAGCGGGCTCGTTGCCATACATCGCGCTAAGAAAGTCGGTCCACGAGTCACCGCGCAGGATGGTCTCTACCTCCTCTGCATAGCCTATACAGGCCCTGAGATTCCATATCGGTGGCAGTCCGGCATGTACGAAGACAAAACCGAGCGCCGCATCATGGTGTAGTAACGGCAGATGACGAAGCCACTGTGTGAGCTCAGGCAGTTCCGGAGCTGCCAGCAAATCTGCGAAGGTGTCCTTGTGTACTGCTTTGTGCTGACCTTCGGCAACGGCGAGAAAGTGCAGATCATGGTTGCCGAGCACGCAGTGCGCGGCTGGACCAAGGCTCCTAATCAGACGCAGCGTACCTAGATTGTCGGGGCCGCGGTTAATCATGTCCCCGAGAAACCACAGGGTGTCGGCTGCGGGATCAAACTGAAACCTCGCCAGTAGNAGTTCGAGTTCCGCTCGGCAGCCTTGCACATCACCGATCGCGTACGTGCTCAATTGAGATTCCCCTGGTGCAGGCGCGTCGCGCAACGTAGAAAATCATCCGGTGTGAGGTTTTCGGGGCGGACCCGGGGGTCAAGGCCTAACTCAGCCAGGTCGTCGGCGTTTAGTAGCCCAGAAAAAGCGTTGCGGATGGTCTTGCGTCGACGTGCAAAGGCCTGCAAAAGCAACTGATCCAGAACGCCACATGCCTCCGTCGAGGGTCGCCCGGATCGGGGCGTTAGCGCAACCACTGCAGACGTGACCTTGGGCGGCGGATTAAACGCGCCGCGTGCCACAGTAAACAGGTACTCAATGTTGCAGTTGAGCTGTACGTTCACGGTGAGCCTGCCGTATGTCTTGTTCCCTGGCAACGCGGCCAGACGCTCCGCCACTTCGCGTTGCAGCATGAATACCATGGTCNCTATCNGGTCGAGTTGCGCCAGCAAATGAAATATGACCGGCGTGGAAATGTTGTAAGGCAGATTTCCAACTACGCTCAGCGGGCAATTGGCTAGCGTATTGAGTTTGAACTCCAGGATGTCTGTGCAAACCACACGCAGCCGGTCTTCAAAACGCAGGGCCAACGCCGTGGCAAGGTCCCGGTCAATTTCGACCGCCGTCAGGTCGCTACCTGCAGCAATCAGCCCTTCGGTGATCGCACCTTGCCCCGGCCCGATTTCCAGGATGGCCTGACCTGGTGCAGGGCTAATCGCTTCGATGATCCGGCGGATAACGCCAGGGTCGTGCAGGAANTGCTGGCCGAAACGTTTACGTGGCTTNCCNGTCATGATCAGCGGGCNGCCACTGAGTTCATTGGTGGTCCGGGTGCGGTCAGCTCTCGNCAGATTCGTCAGAGTCGCTTTCGTCGCCCCGGATTTCAACAAACGCGTCTTCGCGAATCTCGCGTAGCCATGAATCCAGCTCNTCATCGAAACGTTGATTCATGAGNAAGCGATCCGCNTGCCTTTTTTTGTACTCGTCGCTGAAGTCTTCCACCCTGCGCCCGGTTACCTCNAGGAAGTGGTANCCGTGGACGGTCTGGAAAACCTCGCTGACGATGCCGATGTTCGATGTGTNCACCATCGACTCGAATTCNGGCACAAAGGCGCCNCTNTGNCTCCAGCCCAGGCTNCCACCGGAGAGGGCAGAGCCTGGATCATCCGAGTAAAGCTTGGCAACTTCCTCGAAAGGCCGGCTCTCGCCGACCACTTCTTCGCGCAGNGTNANCGCCAGATCGCGTGCTTCGTCGGGGCTNCGGATTTCTGAAGATTTGATNAGAACGTGGCGGACCTTGGTCTGATCGACCTGACCCTGCGCCTCNGCGCCGCGTTTGTCGCTGAGGCGGATGATGTGGAAGCCGCTGCCACTGCGGATAGGTCCGCGAATGTCACCAACNTGCATTGCCCGNGCNACNTCTGCAAACATGGTTGGCAACGCNGCGGTCCGGCGCCAGCCGAGATCGCCACCTTCGAGGGCCTTTTGCCCGGAAGAGTGTGCCACCGCGAGCTTGTGGAAATCTTCTCCCGACCCAAGCCTACCAACAAGCGTATCGGCCTGGCGCTTCACCTGGGCTATCTCCTCCTGGTTCTGGTCGTCGAGGAGCGGCAGGAGTATGTGTGAGAGCCGATATTCATCAGCCGTAACCAGACGCCCGATCTCGGAGTTCAAGAAGCTGTCAATCTCCTGATCACTGATCTTGATGCGCGACTGCATGATGCCTTGCTGGACATGGTTGATGGTGAGGTCACGGCGTACGGTTTCGCGCATTTCGATCCAAGCAATACCGTCCTTTTCGACTGCGCTGCGGAATTGGGCCAGGTTCATGTTGTTCTGTGCGGCTACCGAAGACAGGGCTTCGTTCAGTTCATCGTCATTGATGCGCACCCCAGCCCGGTCTCCGGTCTGCAGCTGCAGGCTTTCGACGATCAGCCGCTCGACGATCTGTGTGCGGATCGTGGCTTCATCGGGAATCTGCTGATTGGCCGCCTGAGCCTGCAGTTTGAATGCGTTAAGGCGTTCTTCAACCTCGGAGAGCAGCNCAACGTCTTCGTCGACAATAGCGACGATCTCGTCGAGCATCTCAACACGCGCATTAGCGAACAACACCGTGAAAGTAGCTGCGAGCGCAAGGCAGATTGTTGTCAGTTTCACGTAGGTCTCCGGGGCTTACCGGCCGATTTTATTTTCACGTTCGTAGTAGCCGACCATAGCCTGATCGAGAAGCGAATCCAATCGACTACCAAAGGTGGCCAGGCCTTTTAACTGAAGTTCTATGAAAATCCCGACATCAGGGCGGCTCTTAAGGCGCGTCACGCTGGTAAAGCCTGCAGGGTCGTTTGGATCAGGTACCAGGAACTCGAGGTTGCGAGGCTCTTTCAGGAAGCGTCGCCATACAATTCGCGACCTCCAGCAGCAGTTATTGAACTCAACGCCAAGGAAGCTCTCAATGGTCTGATTCTCATCCCAGCCAAAGTTCCATCGCCCGATCAGACTCATGCCCCGACGTACCGGCCAAATGAACGAGACATCAGACTCCTCGAGGCTTTGGAAGCGCGCGATCGAGGAGACTATGCGACGGTCGTTGTAGCGATACGCGACGTTAATCAGATGGAGGGCGTCGGGGACATAGTTGAGTGAGAATTCGCCCCGATGGGATTGGCCTTGGTCGAAGTCGTAATTGAACTTCGCCCTCGCATTCAACCCCTGTGTAAGGCTGAGCGTTGCCTCGGTAAATACTGCAGAGCGGGGCGCCCGTGGATCGATGCCTGGTGGTTTTTGATAAAGCACGTCTAGGTCGTCGAAGTAATAGGTCTGCCCTGCACTAGCGGAGAACACCTGTGCGCCATAGCGATCAAGGAACCGTGTCGTTATGCCGACTGAGAGTTCGTCGGCGTCACCGATACGATCATTGCCCGAGAAGCGGTTGTTGCGGAAGAGGCTGTTGAAGGATGGTGGCGAAAACGATGCGTCGAACACTGGTAAGTCATTCTGCATTTTGCGGGGGGCGTGGAGGTAGAACAGGCGTGGTTCGAGGGTCTGCGTTCCAGCTTCGTTGGAATCGGCGCTGCTTAGCGCTCGCTCGAAAATGAGGCCCGCGTCGAGGGACGCAATCGGCACAGTGAGTTTGGGCGCTTCACGTTGCCCGGGCAGTGGGTTGTTTAGGCGGTATTGCCGCTCTTCGAGCGTGATCTCGGGGATNACGAAGGCCCATGGCTTGCGCCACGGCAACGCNAGGCTGACGCTCGCNTGCANGCGGTCACCGGTNACNGANCTCGNCCCGGACAGGGCATCAGACTCGAACCGATTCACCGCGGCATGCGTGCGCAGACGNNCCGCGCCCAGCTCAGTCTGCCAGTCGCCAAACACGGACGGCAGGCGTTGGTACTGCTCCCCGGCCNGCGGATCGAGCGCCTGGAACGCCGAAAGCATGACGCCAGCGTTCCAACTGCTTCCCGCATAGCTCAGTCGAAACGAGCGATCAAGGGCCGCGGAGCGACGATTGCCGAGGGTTGTGTCCACGCGCGAGAGGAACTGCTCGACTTGGACAGAGTCCACTTCGCCACCAATTTCGTGCAGGTAATCAATGTCACTGACAGCGCTGTAGCGCAGAACCGAGCGCCAGCGGGCGCCCCAGCCGCCAGTATGCCTCACGTTCAGGAACCAGCGGTCCTGTTCTTGGAACGGTNGGCCAAGGTCCAGGTNTGTNTGATCGATCACATCCCGGTCGTCAAAAATGTCGTCCTTGGCTAGGAAGCCNAGGTTTACTTCGTTTACCGAAGACCGGCTNTTNAAGCGCATCTGCCCCTCGTGCAGNAANCCNCTNTTCCATATGCTGCGCGGCATGTAGGTTATGTCGTAGTTGGGGGCTAGGTTNAAGTAGTAAGGTGCGCCCAGTTCGACACCGCTTTCATCGTCATACGAGAGGCCTGGAAGAAGAAAGCCCGACTGCCTCTCATCGTTGATCGGGAATCTTGCATAAGGCGTCCAGGCAACCGGCACATCACCAACGCGAAGAGTGACGTTGCGCGCGGTCCCCCAGCCCGACTCGGGGGTGAGAACAATTTCATCGCCTGCAATGGCCCAGNAGTCATCGCCAGGCGCGCAGTAGGTAAAGCGGCCATTGCGGATGTTGATCTTGCCGTCTGCGTCGCGAGTGAGGGTTGCGCCCCCGCCTCGTAAGCCGGGTTGGTGTAGGAGAAAGCTAGCGCTGTCGACAGCCATTGTGGAGTCAAACAGATTGCCGCGCGCACCTGCTCCCGTGATGAGAATCCCCAGGTCGCGGTACTGCATCGGTCCCTCGACGTCCGCAATGTCGGTTGTCTCGTCAAGTGCCACCCGCGGCCCGCGCACTTCGCGGGTACCCTGGCGCAGTACGACGTTACCAAACAGATTGGTGTAGGCGTCGTTTTCGCGCTCGGCGGAGTCGGCGAAGGCCTCGGCGTGTTCGCCATCGGCGACTTGCGGTACCGGATCCACGTAAGCGCCGCCGCACAGGGGCCTCAGTTTTGCTGCGAGCTCAGCATCCAGTTCAGCGCGCTCACGCCAGTCGATCGAAGCCGCGTCGGGTGCGGCGCTGGCCAGCGCTGTGAGCAGCGTCAGCACTGTGGCCAGCGCACCACGCAGGGCATGCCTCGCTGCGGGCGCGGGCGCAGCACTCTGCCATGCCGAGCGGCCGGCTTTGGCTGATCCTGCAGGCTGGAATGTGACTTCGGAATGCATCGAATATCCCGGTTGAACGCCGGGCGGATCATAATCGAGCGCGGCTCGCGGTAACATCCGCGTTGGCTATTGGACTCCGCGACATGCAAATCGACAACAGGGTGGAACGAACTGAAGCCTTGCGTCTCTGGGCGCTCGGACATCTTCCGGCCGTTAACCCTGCAACACCACTGCAGCGTGTCTCCGATGATGCGAGCTTCCGCCGGTACTTCCGGCTGCCCCTGGGGGGTGGCGCGGCGGATAACAACGTTGTGCTGGTCGATGCGCCGCCGGAACTTGAGGACGGTGCGCCCTTTGTTGCCGTCGGAGACAGGCTCCTGAACGCGGGCCTGCGCGTGCCACGTCAGCTGGAGATCGATCTTGAGCGCGGTTTCATGATGCTTGAGGACTTTGGTGACACGCTCCTACTCGAACGGGCGAGGGAGGCCGGGGAGGCCAACCTTGAGCAGATCTACGAGTGGGCCCTGCGCGGGCTGACGCAACTCGCGGGCGTTGCGGTCGAGGGCTTGCCTGCTTACGACGCCGAACTGCTGAATAGGGAAATGGAGCTCTTTGGAGAGTGGTTCTGTGAGCAGCAACTTGGTCTGCGCCTGGCGGCGGTGGATCGTGCGATGCTCGATGCAGCAATGGTACATCTGTCCCGCGCGGCGCTCGAACAGCCAAAGGTGTTTGTGCATCGTGACTATCATTCGCGCAATCTGATGGTGGTGGACACAGGGCCGCTCGGCATCATCGATTTCCAGGATGCGGTGTGCGGGCCGGTGACTTACGACCTGGTCTCGTTGGTTAAGGACTGTTACATCCGCCTGCCGCGGGACTTCGTGGAGTCATTCGCGCTGCGCTTGCGCGACAGCCTGGCGGGCCTGTTACCGCGGTTGCCTGGGGATGCTGAGTTCCTCGGCTGGATGGATCTGATGGGATTGCAGCGGCACCTGAAGTGCGCGGGCATTTTCTCGCGGCTGAACCTGCGCGACGGTAAGCCCGGCTACCTCGGCGACATCCCCCTCGTCTTTTCGTACATCAGGGAAGTTACATCCCGGACCGACGAGTTGCGTGAATTTGATGATTGGTTAGGCCTGGTTGTAGCGCCAGGCGTAGCCAGACTGCCCGGACCCGGCTGATGCGGGCGCTGCTGCTTGCTGCGGGGGAAGGTCGTCGCCTGCGTCCGCTCACATTGCACTGCCCTAAGCCGCTGCTGACGGTGGCGGGCGAGCCTTTGATCGAGCGCCATATCCGTGCCCTGGTGGCCGCTGGGATCAGAGAAATTGGAGTGAATCTGCATCATCTGGGCGGGTTGATTGAACGCCGGCTTGGCAGCGGTGAGCGCTTTGGGGCGACCCTTACATATTTCCATGAGGACTTGCTGTTGGATACCGGCGGTGCCGTCCGCAACGCCGCAGTCTGGCTGGGTGACGGGCCCTTCGTTCTGGTCGCGGCGGACGTCTTNTGTGACTACNATTTTGCAGACCTNGCAGTACACGCGGCGCCGCTGACTCGTCGCATGGTGGACGCGCACCTGTTCGTGGTCGCCAACCCGTCCCACAACCCGACTGGAGACTTCGGATTGGATAGCGAGGGTAGGCTGACGCGCCAGGGCCCGCGCGGCCTCACCTATGCGGGCGTNGCTATCCTCGACTCGCGTCTGCTGGAAGCGGAGACCCGCATTGTGTTCCCGATCCGGGATGCACTCTTCAGCGCTGCCGCCANAGGNCGCCTCGCGGGCAGCACATTGACCGNGNCCTGGTGCGATGTGGGCACCGTCGAGCGGCTTGTCGAGTGTCGGCGCCTCGAGGGTGACATTGCCCACGGTAGCTGAGCATTGGCTTTGCCATTCGGGCATGATCGCACCTGAATCTTCAGGAGCGACCAACACGTGAAGAGCATCATTGCGCCGTCCATCCTGTCCGCCGATTTTGCGCGCCTGGGAGACGACGTCGCCCACGTTCTCGAGGCTGGTGCCGATTGGGTGCACTTTGACGTGATGGATAATCACTATGTCCCGAGTCTCACAATTGGGCCGATGGTGCTGGAGGCGCTGCGGGCATACGGGATCAAGGCACCCATTGATGTTCACCTGATGGTTGAGCCCGTCGATCCACTCGTGGCCGAGTTTGCAAGTGCGGGGGCCAGCTCGATTACCTTTCACCCTGAAGCAAGCCGGCACGTTGACAGGACTCTGAGCGCCATTCGCGATGCGGGGTGTGAGGCGGGTCTGGTCTTGAATCCTGCCACGGGGCTGGACGTACTCGACCATGTGATGGAACGNCTCGANATTNTGCTGCTCATGTCGGTCAATCCCGGTTTNGGCGGGCAGTCGTTCATTCCCGAGANCCTTGCCAAGNTNGCCGCCGCTCGCCAGCGGATCGATGCCGCCGGTCTGCCGATTCGCCTCGAGATCGATGGTGGCGTCAAGGTCGACAACATTGGAGACATAGCCGCTGCGGGAGCAGACACGTTTGTAGCCGGCTCTGCGATCTTCGGTAGCACAGACTACGCTGCGACCATTGCTGCAATGCGTGAGGCAATTCAGTCGGGTTCGGGCGACATAGCCTAAGTGCGCAGATGGGAATGGTTAACGAAATCACATTGGATTATGATCCTCNACGGGTTCAGACTCCTTTGGGTCATTTGATGAGCAGGTGGTTTGATCGCCACAGTGCCGCACCTAGCGGCGGACGATGGCGTAGCTAGTAGCAAACTGCGTCCCGCAGCAGCCTTTTGGTGCTGTGCGTTGTGGCGCTTTGCCGCCTTCAAATGTCAAACATCCGCTGGGGTTCTCCATGACGCCTGAAACGTTTTCCGCCTTTGCCGCGCAGGGCTACAACCATGTCCCTGTGTCGCGCGAAGTGTTCGCTGATCTCGACACGCCGCTGTCCGCTTACATCAAAGTTGCCAATACACGCTACAGCTATCTGCTGGAATCAGCCGCGCAGGGCGGCGAGAAGTGGGGACGGTTCTCGGTGGTGGGGCTACCATCCAGTGAGATCATCCGCGTAACCGCAGGGCATGTCACGGTTGAACGTAACGGTGTCACCGAGGACCACGGCGTCCATCCTGATCCGCTAGACTTCGTTGAGGGTTGGCTTGCCCGGTTCCGTTATCCCCCTATCGAGGATCTGCCAATCTATACCGGCGGTCTTGTTGGATACTTCGGCTACGACACCGTACGGTACGTGGAAGATCGCGTGCGCGATTCGTCTCCGCCGGACACTCTTGAGACTCCTGATATTTTTTTGATGGTCTCGAACGACGTAATCGTTTTCGATTCGCTTAAGTCGCGGATGCGCATCATGACCCATGCTAATCCTGCGGAGCTGGGGGCATGGGAGCAGGCTCAGACGCGTCTGGACGAGATTGTTGCTGGTCTTGATGCCGAGTTGCCGGAGGTGATTCGGCGGCCAGATGAAGGCCCAGTCGTGCATGAGGAGG
Organism: Gammaproteobacteria bacterium; assembly: GCA_002714125.1. Next base: position 7,265 of record PAWP01000116.1, on the reverse strand, counting down.
ACTTTGCTTCAAGCTATGGGGAGGAGCGTTTCAAAGCCGACGTGGATCGCATCAAAGACTACATCGTTGCGGGTGACGTCATGCAGGTGGTGCTCAGTCAGCGGATGTCGATTGGCCTTGAGGCCGAACCGCTCAACCTCTATAGGGCCCTACGCACGCTCAACCCCAGCCCGTATATGTACTTCATGGATCTGGGGGAGTTCCACATTGTGTCATCGTCTCCGGAGATCCTGGCCCGCCTGGACAACGGCTGTGTAACGGTACGGCCCTTGGCAGGTACCCGGCGACGAGGCTACACCGACGAAGAGGACCTCGCCCTTGAAGCTGAGCTGCTTGCCGACCCCAAGGAGATTGCCGAGCACCTGATGCTGATTGATCTGGGGCGCAACGATATTGGTCGCGTATGTCAGACCGGTACGGTAGAGGTCACCGAGCAGTTTGTTGTGGAACGCTATTCTCATGTGATGCATATCGCCTCGAATGTCGAGGGCAGTATCAATCCCGAACTGTCGGCAGTGGATTTGCTGCGCGCGACCCTCCCGGTTGGCACCTTGTCCGGTGCCCCTAAGATCCGTGCCATGGAGATCATCGATGAGCTTGAGCCCGAGCGTCGCGGGGTGTTTGGAGGCGCTGTTGGCTACATCTCCTGGAATGGCAACATGGACACTGCGATCGCGATTCGGACCGCGGTCCTCAAGGATCGACGACTCTATATTCAAGCCGGCGCCGGGGTCGTGGCTGACTCCATTCCTCGGCTTGAGTGGGAAGAGTCCGTAAACAAGGCTAGGGCGATGTTCACCGCGGCTGCATTTGCCGAGAGCGGCCTGCGCTATGCCGCACCTCACTCGCCTACAAATTCGCGTGGCGACGGCGCCGGGGCACGGGGTTAGTCATGCTGCTCATGATCGACAACTACGACAGCTTTACCTACAACCTCGTACAGTACCTACGCGAGCTTGGGGCTGAGGTGACGGTGTACCGCAACGATGTCATCAGCACGGACGACATCACGGAAATGTCACCTGAGCGGATTGTGATTTCGCCGGGGCCCTGTACGCCTGCGGAGGCCGGTATATCTGTAGAGGTCGTAAAGCGCTTTCGAGGTACAGTGCCCTTGCTGGGAGTCTGCCTGGGGCATCAGAGCATTGGTGAGGCTCTGGGTGGCAACGTGGTGCGGGCACGGGAGGTGATGCATGGCAAAACCTCGCCTATCTGGCATACGGGCGAAGGCGTGATGCAGGGGCTGCCCAATCCTTTTGTGGCAACCCGTTACCACTCACTCATTGTCGAAGATGCCAGTCTGCCGCCCGAGCTTGAGGTGACGGCGTGGACGCAGCTAGAGGACGGCACGCGGGACGAAATCATGGGTTTGCGGCACGTGGAGCACACCCTCGAAGGGGTCCAGTTTCATCCCGAATCCATACTTACCGAAGTTGGCCGCGATCTGTTAGGTAACTTCCTTGCGACCTGACCTCTGAACCATTGGGAGATAAATATGGACATTGACATGCAGGGCGCGGTTGGTCAGGTCATGCGAGGTGAAGATCTTACCCGTGAGCAGATGCAGGCAGCGATGCGGACAATCATGACCGGCGGCGCGACCGACGCGCAGATCGGCGGGTTTCTAGTTGGTCTGCGCATGAAAGGTGAAACCGTCGGAGAGATTGCAGCGGCGGCGCGAGTGATGCGAGAACTNGCCGCGCGCGTTGAGTTAGTGACNGAAGGCTTGGTTGATACTTGTGGGACCGGGGGCAGTGGCTCGAACAAGTTCAACGTATCCACTGCCAGCGCATTTGTCGCNGCTGCGGCTGGTGCNCGTGTGGCCAAGCACGGCAATCGCGGCGCAACCAGCATCAGCGGCAGCGCAGACGTCCTGGAAGTGGCGGGTGCCAGGCTTGATTTGACTCCACAGGAGGTTGGCCGCTGCATCGAGGAGGCGGGCGTTGGGTTCCTCTTTGCCNTCAACCACCACGGCGCAATGAAACATGCGATTGGCCCGCGCAAGGAACTGGGCGTGCGNACCGTGTTCAACTTGTTGGGACCGCTGACCAATCCGGCCGGCGCTGAACGCCAGNTGCTGGGTGTATTTGCGCCNGAATNGGTGCGGCCTGTTGCNGAGGTGCTTGCCGCNCTAGGCTCGAAGCATGTACTCGTCGTGCATTCTGAGGATGGCTTGGACGAAATCAGTGTGAGTGCGCCCACGCGCGTGGCGGAGCTCAAAGGCGGTGATCTAGAGGAGTATGCGATCAGTCCTGGGGACTTTGGCATGCAGATGTCGTCGCTTGATGCCCTGAGGATCGGNAGCAGCGAAGAGAGCCTTGAGATGGTCAACGCCGCGCTTGCCGGGAGCCACCAGGGCGCGACTGACATCGTAGCGCTCAATGCTGGGGCAGCGATTTATGTCTCTGGCCAAGCTATGGACCTCAAGGCAGGGGTTGAGATGGCCCGCGATGCCATCGCGTCCGGCCTTGCTGCGGAACGCTTTGAGAACTTCACTGCCTTCACACGGGCCCTCTGATGGCAACGCCGGACATTCTGCAGCGCATCATTGCGACGACTCGGGAAGAAACCTCACGCCGGCGCAACGCGGTCAGTGAGGCGAAGGTGCGGGCGCAGGCACTTGCAAAGGAGCCCGCGCGAGGCTTTGCGGACGCGCTGCAGCGAAGGGTGGCCGCACGGCGGCCGGCGGTGATTGCTGAGGTCAAGCGCGCATCACCCAGCAAGGGCCTGTTGAGGGATCCGTTTGACGTGACGGCGATTGCCGAGTCATACGCGGCCAGCCAGGCAACCTGCCTCTCGGTACTTACTGACGCGCCCTACTTTAAGGGGAGTGAGGCCTATCTCACAGCGGCGCGGGCTGCGTGTGGGCTGCCAGTTCTACGCAAGGACTTTGTGGTCGAACCCTGGCAGGTCTGGGAGACGCGAGCCATGGGCGCGGATTGCCTGCTGCTNATTGTGAGCGCACTGGACGATACAACGCTTGCCGCGCTTTATGAGACNGCTACGGACGCGGGGCTTGACGTATTGGTTGAGGTCCACGACAGCGCTGAACTGCGGCGGGCCAGCGCNCTTGAACCGCGCATGATCGGCATCAACAACCGGAATCTGCACACCTTTGAGACCAGCCTTGCAATCACCGAGCAACTGCTACCTGAGGTACCAGAGTGTGCGCTGCTGGTTACCGAGAGCGGGATCAGGACCCGTCAGGACGTCGAACGAATGCTGGATCACGGCGTCTATGGCTTTCTCGTTGGGGAGGCCTTCATGGTCGAGCCAGACCCTGGAGCCATGTTGGATGTGCTGTTTGCTACGTAGTGTGCACCGCGATCAGGACACTGCCCTCAGCTCCTATGCATGCCGGGGACACCTAGGGACACAATGGATAAAGTGGTGAGGTTCGGGCGAGGCACTGCCGCCTGTGCAGTCAGCGTGCGCCTTAAGCTACCGTGATTGTGTCTACTATGGAGATGGAGCTTCTGGTCTTCCAAGATTTTGAGAAACTGGCGGCTATTTCCCGCGAACAGCCAACAATCCTGCCAATCTTCGGCTGGGTCGTCTTGATCCGCATGCCGTTGGGGTGAGTCGTCGCTTCAGGCTAATGTGACAGATTGAGCCGTGTCCGTGCGATGCGACCCGTGACGTCCAGGAAGGCAAGGTCAGCATCGCTCTTCGTGGTTTTCGATAGGCGTTCGACCACCTGGCTCGTCAATGCAAAAAGCATTGCCGATTTCTTCTCGGACAGTTCTTGGAACTTGGTGTAGCTGAGTTCTGCTACCTCACACTCCGTTTTGGATTTGCACCAGGCCGTTCAGGTGCCCTGCTGGAACAGCCCCATCTCGCCGGAAAAGTCGCGCTTTTTGAGATAGTCAATGATCATTTCGCATCTGGATTCATTCTCGATGATTACCATGACCGATCCTGTAGTGATGTAGTGTGTGGAGTCGCTTTACTCGACCGTGATGATGGTGGAGCCGTGGAGGCAACGCCTACGATATGCAACTGTCAGGAACTCGTCGATTTTCTGACTTTCGGGAGACTGCAGATTGAGGCTTACCGTGATGGGTTACAGATAGTTGATGCATGGAGCAGTGGCATGTCCATTGCGCGTATGGCGCTGGCGACGCCTTTCTAGCGGGCCCAAATCTTCGGCACGTATCGGTTATAACGCGTGCGGCGACTGCAAAGCGTGATGCGTATTGCGGCACAAGAGTCCGACCAAGGCGCAGACCAACACAACCGCTTTTGGCCAGCGGGTTGGTCAACGCCGATGTCCGGCCCTGGCGTTTTGCCCAGACGGGCGCAGTTTTATACCTCTTGGTAGGCGTCTGCGGGTGCAGCCAGCGCCGCACTTGCCTTGCCCAGGTTAAAATGCGGACTTTTGCAGGGGACAGCTATGAAAGCTCAGGTCAAGTGGGTTGGTGAGGCCAAGTTCCTCGCGCTCTCAGAGAGTGGCCATGGCGTCCTCGTGGATGGACCGCCCGATGCCGGCGGCGAAAACATGGGCATCCGGCCGATGGAGATGGTGCTGATGGGGATGGGTGCGTGCACCTCATTTGACGTCGTCAGTATCTTGAAAAAAAGCCGTCAGCCCGTGGTTGACTGTGTTGCCGAGATTGAGGCTCAGAGAGCTGACGATGTTCCCAGTGTGTTCACCGACATCCATGTCCATTTCATCGTGACGGGCACCGGGGTGCGGGAGGCGCAGGTCAAGCGGGCGGTGGAGCTGTCCGCTGACAAGTACTGTTCCGCCTCCATAATGCTCTCTAACGGAGGCGTAAGGGTCACACATGACTACGAGGTACGTGAACCATGAGTCCCTCCGTTGAACGGCCACCGTCCACCAGGGGGATGCGCCATGTTGCGCTGTTTGTTAACAACCTCGAGGCAACCGCGGCTTTCTATACTGAGTTGCTTGGTATGACTGTCGAGTGGCGCCCTGATGCTGACAATGTCTATCTTACGTCGGGAAACGACAATCTGGCGCTGCACCGTGCTGAACATACGGTGGCCGCTGGCGCACTCGACCACATAGGCTTCTTTCTGGACCGCCCGGAGGATGTTGACGCCTGGTACGCTTTCCTTGAGCACCATGAGATACCGCTTTTCACGGCGCCTCGAACGCATCGCGATGGCGCTCGTTCGTTCTACTGCGCTGATCCGGCGGGTACCCGGGTGCAGATGATCTACCACCCACCACTGGCCGCTCTGTGAATTCAGGCGGCTGGGTTACACATACGCTGGCCTTCAACGGTTACTGCTTCGGTGCGGGAGAGGCCTGGCTCAGTGCGGTAAATAGAGAGTTCAATGCGGAACGCCTCGATGCGCTGCTGGCCCGCCTGGTTACCCTGCTAGAAGCTGTGATCATCGAACGCTCCGGGACCCAATACGAGCCCGTTGGCGCAAGCGCTGCGATGTTGATTGGCCAGAGCGCATTTGCGCATCTGGCTGAAAGCCACGTCGCGATCCATACTTATCCAGATCGCTTTGAGTCAGCGAGTTTGTCCGTGCTGCGGGTGGAGTGTGAGGTTTCCAGTTGCGGCGGGGGCCACCCCAACGTCTGTCTCCCTGAGCTCTTGAACGTTATCCGGCCGGAGCTTGTCACCATCGACCGACGCACGCGTGGCCTTGTGGCAAGTGGCACCTCGCTGCACCCGGCACGTGCTCCGAAACCCGGCTTGCCGCCCGTAGGGTTTGTTGCGCATGACCAGGCCGGGTCGCTTCAGATACTTACCAGGGAAGGCTTGAGCGAACCACACGCCACTACCGTTCGTACCATTGCAGGGCAATTCATGGAGCACTGAATTCGGTCCTAGCCAGTGCGCGACGTCAGAAACGATAGGTAAGTGATGTCATGATCCGGGAAGCTCCTCGCATCAGGCGTTTCAGCCCCCGGCTGAATTGCGCACCACCAGCGCGGATAGCCGTTTGTGCATGGCGTGCTTCATCCTCTTGCATTTGCGCGATGACCGCGGCGCTGCCCACATCTGACGCCGGCAGTGCCTCAAGGTGCCGGTCTAGATGGGCACTGACTTCCTCTTCGGTTGCGGCGAGGAATCCAAGGTTTACCCGGTCACCTAGTAGTCCTGCCGTTGCGCCTGCTGCAAATGATGCCAGGTAGAACGCGCCCGTCAGGTGGCTGGTACGTTCTCCGAGTTCGTCGATGCGGCGCCGGGTCCAGTCTAGGTGATCGAGTTCTTCCGCTGCTGCCTGTTGCATGAGTATTTGGACCCGTTCACTGCGCGCTGTGGCGGTCTGCCCGTCATACAGCGCCTGTGCACAGATTTCACCAACGTGATTCACCCGCATGAGGCCCGCAGCGTGTCGGCGTTCGTCGGCGTCCGCGGGGACTGCAGGATTTTCCGCTGGATATTTGCGACACGCGGCCGGTCCGCGGCCATCGATGATGGCCAGTCGCTGTGCAAACGCTGCGATAGTCTGATCGGCTCGTGAGAGTTGGCGCATCCTGGGCCTGTTTATATGTTATTCAACCCATCGCGCGAAGCTGACGGCCACCCATTAAGTGCAGGTGGATGTGGTAAACAGTTTGCCCACCTTCGCTCTTGCAATTTAGCACGAGCCGGTAGCCTGAGTCCGCTATACCTTCACTGCGAGCAAGGTGACGCGCGGTAAGTAGCATGTGCCCTACAAGTTCGCCGTCGCCATCCTCGAGTTCATCGACCGTGGCGACATGTCGTCTGGGTACGATCAGAACGTGTGTGGGTGCTTGCGGATTGATGTCTCTGAAAGCGATCACCTGATCGTCCTCGTAGACGAAGTCGGTGGGAATGTCGCCGCTGATGATGCGACAGAACAGGCAGTCTTCAACCACTTGGTTGGTCCTGCTCGAGAACTTCGTCGTCGAGTCGATCAGTGAAACCCTCCGAAAACCAGTAGAAGCATTGATCCCCTTCGGTACGCACGAAGAGTATCTTGTCCCCATCGTTCAGGAGTAACTTTCTTTCCGAGATAATCTCTGGCAGTTGATCATTGCCCATGACTTTGTAGGTGTTGAGCTGTTTGAGTGCTTTCGGGTCCAGGTCAGCCATGCGTGCCGTGCAGATCCCTCAATGTCGGCCTAATTGATTATATGTCAAGCCGCGCGTTTCATGCAGGTTGGCTGTATGCCGATGCTGATTGCTGCAGTTTTCCTGCTGGGCGGCGCACGGCTCGGGTCTGGCCTAGAGCAGCGCGGGTCCCTCAGGGCGGGTGATTATCACGCCCACTGCGCGAGCGTTCGCAACCGCGCTGGGTTTTGTCACCCGCAC
>PAWP01000115.1 GCA_002714125.1 Gammaproteobacteria bacterium | reverse complement strand
ACAATTGCATTCACCTGACCCGCAGGGCGAGCGTCGAAATGGGGGCTCGCGACCTGGCGCACCGAAGTCAACCACCCGTCCCTGATCTCCATCCCCGCCACCTGCAAACCACAAATTGCATTCTACCTAGCGTATCAGCGCGTGGCTCTTGGCAGTTCCACCTTTATAATGCGCGAAGTATCTGTCAGGGCTATGAGTAGATGGAAAGCGCTGGGCGCGGCATGATCGCCGTTGGTTTCATCATCGGCATTGTATTGCTCACAATGTTCTTTGGTGATCAGCTCGAGGATCAACGCAACCCCAATCGCGAACCGCGCTCTCAGGTCCAAGCGGGCGTTACCGAGGTCATGCTCGATCAGAATCGCTGGGGTCACTACCTCACCGCAGGCACCATCAACAACCGTCCGGTCGAGTTCCTTGTGGACACCGGCGCAACCGACGTTGTGGTCCCGGCCCGTCTTGCCAGTGACCTTGGACTGACGCGCGGTCGCAAGGGCCGAGCCATGACCGCCAACGGCCAAGTGACCATCTGGTCCACGCGCATCGCCCGCCTGACGGTCGGTGACATCGTGTTGCATGACGTCGACGCGAGCATCAATCCAGGCATGGGCGACATGGAGATCCTGCTCGGCATGAGCGCACTCGCCGAGGTGGAATTAGTTCAGCGCGGTGATACGCTCACGCTCCGCCAGTTCAACTGATCCACATGCGCTTACCCGAAGTTGACCCTGCCGTCATTACTGCCAATGTTGCAGCTGCGCTCGCCGAAGACCTGGGCGACGGCGACATCACCGCACAACTCATCAATGCCGATGAGACTGCCACTGCGTTTGTCATCACACGCGAAGAGGCGGTCCTGTGCGGCCGTGCTTGGGTGGACGAAACCCTGGCGCAAGTGGACCCGGGCTTGGTAGTCGAATGGCACGCTGAAGACGGCGTTCCTCTTCAGGCGGATCAGCGCATTTTCACCGCGACCGGTTCTGCGCGCAGCCTGCTTACGGCTGAACGCACCGCACTGAACTTCCTGCAACTCCTGTCCGCTACCGCAACCAGCGCATCTCGTTACGCCAGTTTGGTTGCGCATACCAGTGCATCCCTGCTCGATACACGCAAGACGATCCCCGGCCTCCGCCTGGCGCAGAAATACGCCGTCCGCTGTGGCGGCTGCGAGAATCACCGTGTTGGCCTATATGACGCATTCCTGATCAAGGAGAACCACATTGCTGCTTCTGGCACCATCCGCGGGGCTATCACCAACGCTAGGGCACTGTTTCCTGACAGACGACTGGAGGTTGAAGTCGAGAGCCTGCAGCAACTACGCGAAGCCATGGACGCCGCCCCAGACTGGATCATGCTCGACAACTTCTCCCCCGACGACTTACGTCGGGCAGTTGCCGAAAACAACACCAATATCAGGCTAGAGGCATCGGGAGGGATTGAGTCCGATGCCGACCTCATCAGCACCGCGGAGACCGGCGTCGACTATGTCTCGATTGGCGCGTTGACCAAATACGTGCGGGCCGTCGACCTTTCCATGCGGTTCGAGACCTAATGCTCGGCATCTTCCAGGGCGTATGCATGGCAGGCGGGGTATGGGTGGTCTACTTCGAGCGACCAACCTTCTTTGTATTCCATGAAAGCCACTTCTACAGTGCCAGTTCAGACAGCTACTCGCGCTTTGGCGCCACGCCCCCGAACGCTGAGAGCGTTCTCTGACCAAGCGCCCGCCTACGTCTACGCCAAAGTCCCCGACGAACCCATCAAAGAGGCAAACCAGCGCAAGGTGTTGTACCAGGCAGGCATGCCCTACTGGGCCAATGCAGCAAGTTACCTACCCCTGGCCGAAGGTGGCATAGCGCTTGTATTGGAGAGCGGGATAAGCGAGGACGAACTGACCAAAAGAGACGTCGAGGGCAATCTGCCGCCCTGGCTCGAACGCCATGGTGGCGCCTTCGATGACTACGTCTTTGTCCGGATCCACTCCCGCTACCGGGACGCGTTTATCGGCATCCGCAAGACAGATGGAGAGCTTGTCGACATTGTGGAAATCCCCCCGCCGATGTAGAGCGGCCCCTACTCTTCGAATCTGTGGATTTTCCCCGGACACCGCCGTAACATGCGCCCCCGTGCCGGAATAGCTCAGTTGGTAGAGCAGTTGCTTCGTAAGCAATTGGTCGGTGGTTCGAGTCCACTTTCCGGCACCATAAAATCTATTGAAACCTCCGTAACTCCTTGTTCAGCCTCACATATTTTGTGTGGCAGCTGGACGAGTAGACAATGCAGTGGACAAAAAAGTCTCCCAAGTACACCTATCGCAAAGATGGTGTTTATTACTTTTCAAAAGCCGTTCCCAAGGACCTCCGAGACCTCTACGCCAAGCCCAGAATCGTCAAGTGCCTAGGCACTAGGTCACCTCAATCAGCCCGGTTTGTTTCCAAGGCCATGCTGGCCAAGCTCGAGGACTATTGGCTGGGGATACGCCTAAAGCGCATGGAGGTCCCTGCCGCTGAACTTCTCGTCCACACCAGATCCGCGTATTCATCTGAGCTACCTCTGATGAGCGATGCGTTGGAGGCCTACATTCAGATCAAAGGACCCAATAAGTCCAAACTCTTTGTCCCTCACGCAACGCGCAACGTGACCTACTTGATTGAATGTCTGGGTGACAGACCTCTGGATTGTTACAACGGCCGCGATGCTGGAAGGTTCCGAGATTGGCTCAATGAAAAGGGCTTAGGGCGTTCATCTCAGCAACGTATCTTCGGCGTTGTTAAGGCCATCGTGAACTTCAACATCAAGGAGTTTGGGCTGGATTGTCGGAATGCCTTCAGCGGCGTTTATTTGCCCTCTGAAACGATTACGCCGAGACAGCCTATTGCGACCAACAAAATCAAAAAACTGCAGCAGGAGTGCATACGGCTGGATGATGATATCCGTTGGCTCGTTGCATTGATTAGCGACACGGGCATGAGGTTGTCTGAAGCAGTTGGATTGAAACAACAGGACTTGGTCCTAAATCACAAAGTCCNGCATGTTTCTTTGGTGCCCCACGCAACGAGACGTTTAAAGACGGACTCAAGTGAACGACTGATTCCTTTAGTGGGTGCTTCGTTATGGGCAGCCCAGCAGCTTACAAAGGCCATGACCTCAACCTACTGCTTTCCACGCTATTGCAACGAAGAAGCCTGCAACAGCAATTCAGCCAGTGCTGCGATCAACAAGTGGATCAAGACCATAGCGGGACCAGACGCTGTGATTCACGGTCTCAGGCACAGCTTCAGAGACGGGTAAATGTGCTGCCAGGAAGTAAAAGCGTACACCGATGATTTGACGGTATGCTGCAAAGTACGGAACGCGTATTGGGAGCAGTTTGATGGCGATTGGCAGACTGGAGGATAGGGTCGCGGTAATTACTGGAGGTGCGAGCGGCATTGGTCTCGCTTGTGCGAAACGTTATGCCGAGGAAGGCGCGCTGATCGTGATCAGCGACCTTGGCGCCAATCNGTTGGAGCAAGCNGCACAGGACATTAGACAAGCTACGAATGCCAAGGTACTCCCGGTGGAAGCCGACGTCTGTTTCGAAGAGCAACTCGACACATTGATGAAAGAGGCGGTTGCCGAGTTTGGTCATATCGACACCGTGTTGGCCGCGGCCGGCGTATCCAGNGCCAATTACGTNAGCGGCGGACCTATCAACAATGCANAACAGNCCGCCGATGACGGCCAACTGATCAACAGATCAGTCGAGGACTGGAACCGCGTGCTCNAGATCAACCTAACAGGCGTGATGCTCACCAATCGCCTGGCNGCCCGAACCATGATCGAGCAACAGATCAGCGGAACCATCGTCAACATCGCCTCAACCGCCGCCCGNATTGCCCTTTCGGGAGCAGTCGACTATTGCGTCTCAAAGGCAGGCGTCGCCATGCTGACCCANGCCTTTGCCATGGAAATGATCCCCCACAACATTCGGGTTAACGCAATCGGGCCTGGCTTCGTTGAAACCCCCATGACGCAGGGCTTGCGCGAAAGGCCCGATGGCCGAGAAATGATGATTAACATGACACCGATGGGACGTCTNGGCCAGCCCGTCGAGATGGCGAACACCGCGCTTTATCTCGCCTGTGAGGAGTCAAGCTACACGACTGGCGCGACGCTGTACCCAAACGGAGGCATGTACAACGCATAAGCACGGTACCCATCAATTTCGGTTCCTCATCACTCGTTATAGCAGCTCATTGCCCCCCTCCAACAGAGGCATCTCGAAGTGTCAGGCAGGATCAATCTGGACACACTCATTTGCTCCACACCCTACCTGGAGGGTGCCGCATAACCTGCGCACGGTTCGCGAAGTGGATAGCTGTTTGTTGATTAGCGGGCGTATCGAAGCAAGCCGTTATTGATGAATCCACCGCCAGCAACCGATCCCACGAACGCCACTTTCGACGACGGCCACAAATGGCGGGCGTTCGGCGTCATTGCAATCTCGCTTGTGACCATGGTCCTGAGTATGTCCATGGTGTTCGTAGCGCTTGCTGCGATTGCCAATGATTTTGGCGTAACGCTGGGCGCCGTGTCATGGGTAGTGATCGCCCAGGCACTCACCATCTGCGCGCTAATGATGCCAATGGGGCGGCTCGCCGACATGATCGGCTGGAAGCGCGTCCACCTTATTGGACTGGCGCTGTTTGCCGGTGGTGCCGTATTCATCGCCATCGCGCCCACTTTCGAGATTCTCATCGTCGCGCGAGTAGTGATGGCGGTTGGTAACGCCATGGGCCAATCCGTTGGTACGGCTATGGTGGTTTCGGTGTTCCCGGCCCACGAGCGGGGCAAGGCCGTGGGCAGTCAAACGACGGCGGTGGCTATTGGCGGCGTATCGGGCCCCATTCTGGGAGGGCTGATCCTAGAGGTGCTGCCGTGGGAGGCGCTTTTCTATCTGCTCATCATCCCGATAACAATTGCCTTTATTGGCGGCTATCTCGTGTTGGATGAGAAAAGAATGCGGCGCGAACCGCGCGGGCAGGACACGCCGTTCGATTGGGGAGGCGCCATCATTTCAGGTCTGGCGATCACGTTGCTGGTCATGACCGTCAATAACCCACTGGGGCAGAGTTGGGCCTCACCCGTTCTGTGGCTGGCTTTGACCGCAGTGGTCCTGATGTTCTACGCGTTCGTGCAGTGGGAACTGCGGGTTGCCCAACCGATGGTGGATCTTCGCCTATTCAGCAACCCCATGTTNANTCTGGCGGTTGTGACCCGTTTGCTCGGTTTCATGGGCATGTCGGCCACCATGTTCATGATGCCGATTTTTCTCATTAGCTTCCGAGGCTTGTCCGAGGGCCGAGCCGGCGGCGTCTTGTTCCTGACGTCCTTCGGTATGGGCCTGGCCGCATATGCGGCAGGGCGACTTTCCGACCAGTATGGACCCCGGCGGTTTACGATCATGGGGCTCACCGTCCTCATTGCCACCGTCATACCGATGGCGCTCTTTCAAGAGGTCACACCGATTGGATTCATCATGTTTCTGTTGCTGGCCAACGGCATCGGCGCCGGTATCTGGAACGTGCCCAACAACAGCATGATCCTNGGCATGGCNCCCGCATCTTCGCTAGGCGTNGTNGCGGCACTGACGAACCTGACNCGAAACCTTGGTAACGTGTTCGGGCAGGCTGTCACTGCGGGTATCGTGGTTGCGGTGATGACNGCGCAGGGATTCGACATCCCTTTGAGTGCNGTACGCACAGACCNTAGCGCAGGTGCCGCGTTTCTGGAGGGTTGGCGTACCGCGTTCACAGTGGTTGCCGTACTTTGTGCGCTCGGAGCTGCGCTGGCAGCNTTTGCCCGGCCACCNGTTAAGTCNTAAANCNGGTAGCCGGTCTNCGCCCAACACCTGCTAGACGTGGGATCCTGCTCCCTCCGCCCTGCTTAGTATGNGNGNGATCAGCGCATTGANCACNGCGCGCCGATCAATCATGCGACCNTAGGCNAACGTCCCTTAATGTGCNAAGACGAGCTCGGNCAATTGNGCCANCNGCCCTAGGGCTCGAATGGGTTCACGAAACCAACGTCATTCGCCCGCCCCGACCAATCATCCCACGACATCAAGACCGTGACCTGCGAAGAGGCGCTGGTGGNAGAGGCANGNTNTTTGTCTCTACCAGNAGAGNACCACCAGGTNGCAACTCCTGANTCGAGANAAGGTGAGCANNAGCAAATTGCTTANCGCNTAGGTTCAACCCAGNGCCAANGTAAAACGCCCGGGCCTCCGTATCCGCATGNTCCTTCCAGAAGGCGGGNGGGNTGCTGGCNAACTCGNCCATAGTGCGCCTGGTGTTGCGCTCTGTCAGCACTCTGCTGATTTACATTGATCCAGTTCTCCAACAATGTCGACGATTTCCTCGAGCAGTTCAAAGCGCGCGGGTCCCAACGGGCCGGCGCCGTCAAGGCCGAGTTTCAAGGTGATCACTCCGGCGTTCTGATAGTCACGCAACCGATCACGAACCATTTCACGGGTACCAAGCACCTGAAACCCCGTCACCATGGAATCCGGTACGCGGGCCGCCGCCTCGGCACGCTTGCCCTCCAACCACAGCGCCTGCACGGCACGCGCATCGTCTTCGAAACCGGCGCGCTTAAAAGCATCGTTGTAAAAGTTGGTGTCGGCGGNACCCATGCCACCNATGTTGAACGCAACTGCAGGCTTTCGTTTGGCGATCATCTGATCCACATCTGCACCGATCTCGATGCGGACGGACACACACAGGTCCATGTCCATTATGTCGCGCCCGGTCTTTGCCGCACCCTCACGAATGAAGTCGAGATGGGCCTGCGGCTGGTCCGGCGAAAACGAAGTCCCAAGCCAGCCATTTGCCGCTTCGCCGGTGTAGCGCAGCGAGTTAGGGCCAAGCGTCGCGAGATAGATGGGGATGTCCGTCGGGTTGTGTGCAATCTTTATAGCTTTGCCTTCGCTGTCTGGCAGCGGCAACTGATACACCCGGCCGTCGTACTGAACACGTTCGCCGGAAAAAACTTGGCGGCAAATGTCCACCGTCTCTCGGAGTCGGGACAGCGCCGGGTTGTACCTGACGCCATGCAGCCCCTCGACAACCTGAGGTCCGCTGACACCGAGTCCCAGAGCAAAGCGGCCACCAGTGAGATCATGCAGGGTCAGCGCAGTCATGGCGGTCATGGCAGGCGTCCGTGCGGTGATCTGCATAATACCCGTACCGAGTATGATCGAATGCGTCTTATCGGCAAGGTAAGCGAGCGGCGTGACTGCATCACTCCACCACGCCTCCGCCGAGAACGCCATCGCGACGCCCAGTCTTTCAGCGTGCTGTACCCACTGCGCTGTAAGCTCGAGGTTATCCGGGCGCACGCCGCCCACCTCAATGGCCAGTTTCATCGTCAACTCCCCGTAAATTCAGGTGCACGCCGCTCGCCAAAAAAGAAGACCCGGCCTTGCCCAAATCGTTCGGGCGGGTCAGGTTGGCAAGAGACATGGACACGTGATGCGAATGTGCCTCAAAGTCCTGATTTAGGCCATGCCGGAACAAACGCTTGATCTCTGTGATTGAAAGAGGTGCCTTCGCAACAATCTCCTCCGCCCATACAGCGGCAACGTCCAGCACTTCGTCAACCGGAACCGCTCGGTTCACCAGGCGATAGAGGGCCTCTTGCGTGTATAGATAGTCGGAAGGCACGGTAATTTCTGAGGGCTTAGTCCAACCAATCAGACACGGCAGATACCAGCTGCCCCCGCTCACCGTAATGATCCGCAGAAGGGTAAAGGACGGCATGATGACCCGCGTGATCGGCAATCTGGCGCACGTGGTGGCCGAGCGCCATGCCAAGTCCATAACCGGCCACTGGTCTATTAATAGCTGAGGAACCCGCTTATCGATGCGTTGCAGGGTCACCGTACAGATTTCACAGGTAGTGTGATGCCGACCGCCCTAGTGTGGGAGAACCACTTCGATGCCATAGACATCTACCTCGACACCATCGGAACAGGCCGTTTGACACTATTCGCTGACGGTCAGCATTCGTAAACATCTGAGGCCAGCACATATGTACCGACTGAAGACTGGGTGTAGAGACGGTTCCACTTCGAACCGGATCAGCAGCAGCTCGGGCTCGAATTTGAAAGATTCGCAAAAGGGATGCTGATTTCCAGGTTATGGACAGCATTAGAATAAAGCCGGTGCCGCCGATTCGCTGGAGCTCCGACTCAGACTTGGTTCCTCGAAGCTCGCAAGGTTTTACGTACCCCGACACCACTGAACCTGGTCCTCCTCAACCTGCGCCATGCAATTGCCACAGACGTATAGGAAAGCACCACACCAGCCAGCGACAAGATAATCACAACGATGTCCCATAGCGGTCGGTTCGCCAATAAGACCTGAAAGTCCAGGCTGTGCAAGCCGTTATAGAGCCAACGCTCAACGCGTTTTGTTGCAGTTGACCGGAAAAGCAGTTCGCCCGTCACCGCATCTATGTAGTACCAGGTCTTCTCTTCGTCATCGAACCTGACTCTAAAGGCTGGCAGGGGCCGATACCGGTTGTGGGTGGAGTAGTAGTAGTTGTCGAACTGCTCCAGCCGCTCCATTTGGACCAGCGACTCCTGTGGCAGGAAGAGTGGCACCGACTGCGTGACTCGCGCTAGAAGCTCAGCAGGGGTCATATTGATGACAGAGCGGCCGTCAATGCTGTGGGCCACCAACACTCCAGACCCATTGATCTGGTGCCAGGTGAGTTCCTTGACTCCTGGCATGTCACCCACCAAAAACCGCAGAGGAGCCAATGCATCCTGCAAGCCTGAAAGTTGGAGTGTTCCCCCTTCATAGCGACTGATCTGCGGCTGCGGCGAGCTGCTGTCATCGAAGATGCCAAAGGGGTTCATGGAAAAAAGACCGCTCACTAAAAACGTCGTGACAAACAGGGCAAAGGCGAGTCCCAGCAGGTGATGCCATTTCTGCATGCCTTGATAGGGGGTGACCGCGCCACCCTTATACCTCCGCTTTGTTCGCAATCTCAGAAAGCCGACCACAGTTCCCGTAGTCACGGCTATGATTCCAAGGGTGGACACGACGATGACGACGTTGACCCAGGTATCCGGGAACCTCCGCAGCTGCATCGGATAGATCCAGTGGATGGTTGAGCCAACCCAGTTCCAGCCCCTCTCCCAAGTATGAGTATCACGCACGACCTGCCCGGTAGAGGTCGATACGTAGACAATGGTTCCGTTCGGATTGTCGAGCGCAACCTTGTGCAAAGGTCGGTGACTCGAGAAGCCTCCGTAGACAGTCCACTGATCCATCTCCAACGCCTCGAGGTACCTAGCGGCCGCCCCGAGTGCAGAATTCCTCGCGAAGATGCGTGCCGCCTCCACGGCGCTACTTTCGGTCGTTGGGCCTAGGGTTTCACCGGTGTCCGCAAACATGACCAACGTGGTTCCGTCACCAAACTGAGCGTGAAAGACCGGCCGGTCCAGGTGACTCGTTATCGAGAACCCAATGACTCGCTGCTCAGGCTTTATTCGCTTCTCAAGCGCACTCACCTCGATTTCTATCGCATCTATCTCAAGGGGCGAAAGGGACCGAATTCTCTCCTGCTCAGTGAGCATGGGGTACTCGACATACATCATGACAATGCCAGATGCGAACCACAGGAAGAACACCAGACACATCAGAATGCCGAACCACCGATGTGTCAGATAGAGAGCGCGTTTGAATTTCACAGAGTAGTAATTGGGGTAATGAAGACTTGCGCCTGGTTCGACTCGAATCGCACCGAGAACCGCCGAGCGAAGATGGGTAGAACTTCGTTTCTACCCATCTTGGGGGTAGTAATTTCCCAAACCGTCAGAAATCCACATCGAGCGTCAAGCTGAGCGTCCGCGGCCTGCCAACCAGCCATTGACCGCCGGTCCAATGATCCGCTGTTGCGTAGGTCTCATCTAAGACGTTTTGCGCGTTCGCCGTCACACGAACACGCTCGCTTACGACGTACCCCAGTGAAAGATCAACGATCGAATAGGAAGGCAACGGTGTGTTTTGATATGGCCGCTCATCTACGAACCGGTAATCTGCCCCAAAGCGGACAGCACCGCTAATCATGTATAGCAAACCCACATTGGCCGTCAGGTCCGGGGCGTAGGGTGTTTGCGTAAACTCCGTACCAGTGTCTCGTTCCGAATCCACTACGGCAGCGTTCGCATAGCTAATCAGGTTGTCGGTAATCACATAGTCAACCCCAATCTCAAATCCAGTCGCGGTCTGCTCGGGCACTGTAGTGAAGTCCGTTGGATCAGAACTATCGGGATCGTCAATGACCATGTTCTTCCTAGTAATATCAAAGTAGGCGAGACTCCAGTTGATTCGGTCATCGAGCAGTGATTGCTTAAATCCGATCTCATACTGCTTGACGGTTACCGTGTCGGCATCGCGTAGGCTGTTGCTGACTCTCACAACATCGCCACCACGTGGGTGAGTTTCGCCGGTCGAAATNTGGCCATAAAGAGCNGTTGCCGGGCTAAGGTCATATACAGCGCCAACGCGGTACATCGTGGGGTCAATGTCCTGACGAACACTGTTGTCAACGGCCGTATCTCGGTTGCCGTTAGCGTCGTAGGTCAGGCGTTCGTAGTCAGTCTCGATGCTGTCGTAGCGCAAGCCCGCCACCAGGGCGAGCTGATCCGTGACCTTGAGCTGCGTCTCCATGAACAGCGCTAGCTGGTCGGCTTCGGATACCTGATCGAGCGCTGCGACGCTATCGGTGACGTCGTTCCAGGAACCAGCAATAAAGTTATTCGGGTCAACGGCGTCAGAGTCACCACCCCAGTCTACTGAATCAGGGTGTGATCCGTTGAAATTAGACGTGTATGCCAGGCTGATGTCGGTGGTTTCGATGCCAAAAGACGTTCGCCACGGCATATCTCCCAACTGCGAATCAAGCACAAAGTTCACTCGGCCACCGGTCTGCTCCATTTCGTGACGAATGATCAGCGGATCCCACCGATTGATCATGCCGCTGGCACTGTCAAAGGTATAGGTCTCGACTGTTTGCCAATAGCGGTCTGTTTCCAACGAGAAGATCTCTGCGTTGACGCTAAAGGATTCGGAAAAAACCCAATCGGCAATCAAACGAGTATTTTGGTCATCGTAGTTAATACGAGTGTCCTCTGGACTGAAGTTCAAACCCAGCCAGTCATCATTAAAATCTCTCGTTACGATGGGTATGCCAAAGTAGCGCAGCGGAGACTGATCGCCTGCATCGTAGCGAAATGCCAATGTGAGAGCGTCGGATGTCTGCCATTCAAGCGCGATAGACAACATGTCTGTTTCACTCGAGCCGTTATTGACCCAGCTGTCCGATGCACCATTGCTGAAGTCAATTCTGCCCTTGACCGAGTCTGACAGCGCCCCGGTCAATCCAAGGCCCAGATAGTGTTCACCATCCTCTCCCACAGACACTCGAAAGTCTCCGTCAAACTCATTAGAGGGCGACTTGGGCACCACGTTNTAGGCTCCGGCAATACCCCCCTGGCCATAAAGCACAGATGCAGGCCCCTTGAGAATCTCCACATGTTCCACGGCCCAGGTGTCGAACGGGAACGTGATGGTTGACGCCATCGTGTAGTAATTGTTGCCGTCGTAAAGTTTGGTAACAACATCCTGCCCAACAAAACCTCTTGCTGAGATGCTGGTGCCACCATTCCCGGGATTGCCGGCCCCAGTGAATCCGGCACTTCGCGTCACGGCTTCGAGCAAGGAGACGTCCCGCCTGACGCGAATCGCATCGCCATCAATGACATCAACCGTCGCAGGAATTTCTTTCAAGCTCAGTTCCAGTCTGCTACCCCCTTCGCTTACGAAGTCAAGCTCTTGGCCCAGAACCACGATCTCTTCCATTGAAGTGTCACTCTCTTGGGCAAGAGCGAGCGATGTCCACAAACTAAGAATCCCGAGCGTCATGAACTTCATGTGCATTGAGTGTTTTCTCCTGANNTTACGAGGCGTCCGCCGGCACCGGCTTTCTTTGTGTTGAGCTCCGCCGCAGCTCGCGGTCGAGCTATATACGTTATGTTATAACATACCATATTACCGAAATAATTCTTACGCTCGGGATGTCTTTTTAGTGTCCTGCAGTTGCGATTGCGCTCGGGGAGCGTCTTGATGAGACAGTTTCACAGAGTGCAGTTGGCAGGTCCCTGCAGGTCGGATGATTGGAGCGCAGGAACATCGTGGCCATCGAGATATCGCGGCGCAGAAGGTTTGCACCCGAGCGTTCAATTTTGGTGGGTACGCTAAGTCCCTCAAAAGGTGGCTAATATCACACCGTCAAGTGCGGCAAATACCTGGCCTTTCGCGCTTAGCGGTAGGAAGGGCAGCCAAACGTAGCGCGAATTTTCCTGACACTCTGCCACCATATGCGCTCATATCGGAAAACCTAAATGCCGCTCTGCACTATGCCAATCCCCGCCGCTGCCGCGATCCAAAAGGGCAGCACTCAGCACACGGCAAACGCGTCAGGTAGCGGATTGAGGTCGACCAGCGTAGTCTGCAAACTGGAAGAACGAATGTCATTCTGACCNAGCATTGCGAGGCGTTCACATGACTCTAGAAAAGCCTGCTGCTAACAGCGTGCCTGGCACCAATATCGCACTTAAGACACTGTCAGGCAGCTTTGGCGCAGAGGTCTGTGGCATCGACCTCTCAGACTTGGACGCGNTCGATTTTGAGCAAGTCTACCGGTTGATGGTTGAACATAAAGTTGTGGTCTTTCGCGACCAGCACTTGAGCCTCGACACCTACCTCGCGTTCGCCAAGCGTTGGGGCGCTATCCACAAACACCCGTTCATGCGCAGTCTGGACAGCCACCCAGGTGTGCTTGAAATCGTGAAAACGGAAACCGACAAACGTGCGTTTGGCAACGCCTGGCACTCCGACCAAATGTTCAACCCCATGCCTGCCAAGTTCACCATGCTGTATGCACGAGAGGTGCCGGGTCGAGGTGGAGACACGATGTTTGCGAATATGAGTGCGGCCTACGACTCGCTGTCCGATGGCATGAAGACCATGCTGGGGGACCTACGGGGCTGGAATGTTGGCAGTCGAGAAAAGTTGCGTGCTGCGAGCACTGTCCCCTCAAATTCACGGCCCCCGAAGGGGATGCAGGAAGAGACCCCACCCGAGAATCAGCAGACCGAGGCAAGCCATCCGCTTGTNCGTACGCACAAAGACAGCGGTGACAAGACTCTCTATTTTGGTGGACATACGATGTACATTGATGGAATGACCCCACCTGAAAGTGCGCCAATTCTGAGGTACCTGCAGTCCGTGGTAACGCGCCCTGAGTTCCTCTGCCGTGTGGAATGGGAAGTGGACTCGCTGACCATCTGGGACAACCGGTGCGTTCAGCACTATGCCGTAGATGATTACGACGGGCAGCGGCGGCGTATGCATCGCATCACCATTGCAGGCGACGAAGTACCAATATAGTCGGCTGAACCATCAAACACAGGACACTGAATCACTGGTTGTCCTGCACCCAGTTTCCTCCGACGTGAACTTGGCACGCGGCAAGCCATTTGCAGTCAACAAGACGTGTCGGCGGCAGTACATCACTGGATCACCCACAGCCATCGAACTGCCCGCCGAACGTCGCTTGTCCGCAGCGATACCCAGTAATTGCTCGGACTCCAGAGCATTAAGTTATGTTATAACGTTTATGAATGATCGAGTGAGTTGGGGAGCGACCTTGAGGCCATTGCCTGTAACCGTATTGTCCGGGTTTCTCGGCGCCGGCAAGACAACCCTGATGAACCACGTACTGAACAACCGAGAGGGTATGCGGGTTGCAGTTATCGTGAACGACATGGGTGAGATTAACATCGACGCCGACCTGCTGCGGGAAGATGTCGCTTTGCAGCATGTTGATGAGAAGCTAGTAGAGATGACCAACGGCTGCATTTGCTGCACCCTGCGGGAAGACCTCCTGATTGAAGTCACCAATCTCGCTAAAGAGCAACGTTTTGATTACTTGCTCATTGAGTCCACTGGTGTCTCAGAGCCGTTGCCGGTAGCGGAGACATTCACCTTCGAGGATGAGTCCGGCCAAACTCTCTCGACCGTCGCACAGCTCGACACAATGGTTACCGTTGTGGACGCCTACAACTTTCCCCGCTTGATGGAGGAAGCTGAGAGCCTGAAAGAAAACGACCTTGAAATTGGCGAAGACGACGAGCGCAACATCGCAAACCTCCTCATCGACCAAGTCGAATTTGCCAACGTCATTGTGGTCACAAAGACCGACCTGCTCGAGCGCGAGCAAACTGACTCGCTGCTTGCAACCCTAAAAAGACTGAACCCGAGCGCTGATGTACAGATTGCCGAGCATGGCAAGGTAGCGCCCGGAAAAATCCTTGGCACCCGCAAATTCGACATGGCTGAAGCAGCTGCCATGCCGGGCTGGTTAGCCGAGCTCCGTGGCGAACATGTGCCTGAGACCGAAGAATATGGCATCAGCAGTTTCGTCTACCAGGCACGAAAGCCATTTCACCCCCACCGGCTCTACGACTTTCTTGTGCACGGTTGGCGCTACGGCAACCTGGTGCGATCCAAAGGATACTTCTGGTTGGCCTCACGGTTTGATCAAGCCGGCTCCTGGTCCCAGGCCGGCGGCATTATGAACCACGGCTTTGCCGGGCTGTTCTGGGCGGCTGTTCCCACCGAAGACTGGCCGGTAGACGAAGCTAACCAGGCATCTATCAATGATAAGTTTGAGGCGCCTTACGGCGATCGCCGCCAGGAA
The DNA here is from genome assembly GCA_002714125.1 of Gammaproteobacteria bacterium. The sequence goes on along the minus strand of PAWP01000115.1, from coordinate 15,213 downwards.
ATTGTCTTTATTGGTCAGGGGCTCATGCAGGCTGATGCCTGTGAGGCGCTGGATGCTTGTCTCCTCACTTGGCAGGAGCTCGCCGCCGGACCGGAAGCCTGGAAAGCGTATCCCGACCCTTTCCCGCAGTGGATACAGGAAATTGAGGAGACGGAGGCATGATGCGTCACGTCTATAGTGATCAGCTGGCTGACTTTGCCGCTATCTATCATCAGGACGTCGAAGTTGTCAGTGTGACACGGCAACGCTCGAGCAGCCTCGACACGGTGTCCGAAGAGCTGATCCGGTCGCGCAGAATCCCAGAGACGCGTTGGGTTCAGGGGACAAATGATCCTGATGCAGCTAAGAACGCGCTCTCGGCGACCATCGGTTCCGAGGCACATACAGCCCTTTCGGCAGAGATCAGTGAGGCCAGCGAACTGCTAGGACTGCTAACGGAATGCAACGAAGTAGGCATCCGGCTTGAGACTCTGAGGGCGCCGATGTGCCCTCGATTCCACGTCGACTTTGTACATTGCCGAATGTTGATCACTTTGGCCGGGGCAGGCACAGACTGGATTCCCAACGGTGATGTTGACTGGGAGGCGTTTGGAGATCGCACCAGTACCGCACCGCCGGTGCACGCTGATGCGGAGATACAACAGTTGTCCGCTGGCAACTGGTCACTTCTTAAAGGTGGCAAATGGAGCGATCACTTTGACGGCGTCGTCCACCGTTCACCCCACGATGAAGGTGAGCGACTATTGCTGACGCTGGATCCGATCAGCTAGGCAGTCGAGCCGCGACCTCCATTTTCGGAAACGGCATGCGGGCACACGCAGAGCGAATCCCGGGCTGAGCGCGGACGCCGTGTGAATATGCCATGGCGGTATTTCGACGTGCCTTTTGTAGTTCCACAAAGCTTGCGCTTACGGCGCCTCTGGCGCTAGCCGAAGTGTCAAGTCCCAGTGCCAGCAGCTCAGCCGAACGCGCATTAGCAAGCCGGCCTTTGGTAAAGACGCCCACGGAAACCCGCCCGCCCAGGGACCGGTCGGTACATACCATGTATCGGCAAAACCTAGCTTTGCAAGGTCCGCCCGCGTCCTGCGTGTCGCGCGCTGATTCAACAACTCTGGGATGACGATAAAACTGCGCCCATCGCCCTCAAGCTCTTTGCGCGCGCGTACCGGCACATCGGATTAATTGAGAAGCACGACAATGCACTCCGCGGCCCCAGCTTCGGGGAACGGTCCCATGCCGTACAGTTCATCGGTCTCCTGACCTTTGGCTGCTACAGGACATGGCAATCCGCTGACAAGCCCGCACGCAAACTGCTGCTTGTACCCTGTGGACTTAAGGGCTGGAATCTTGCTGGNCATGACCTGCGTCTCATCTGGCATCAGGACCCTACTTCAAAGAAAGCAAGTACTTTGCTCATGGACGGTAGACAAACGAACGTTACCTCCNGCTCAAAGGTCAGATTTGTCGGAGCAGGAGCCGTCGATGATGCAAGCNGCACCGGCCGTACCGCCATACCCAANAACTTGATACCGCAGTGGCACACAGTAATTTCGGCAAGTAGGATGCTTCAATCCTAACGAGCTCTCACGAGAACACAGCGTANCCACCGAGGCAGTCATGCGAGTCACAGACGATCAGAAGCGCGAGTTTTTCCACAAGGGTTACCTAATCCTGAAGGGTGCTGTACCCATTGAACTCGTGGAAAGGGCTCGCGCCCGCATAAAGTCCGCCAGCAAGGGCGAAAGTCTCGCTGGGGCAGCAGAGATGACTGATCTCGTCAACAAGTCGGGTATCACACCATTCCTGAATCAGATGATGGGTGATTTCGACGCACCCTCACTGGCACAGGTCGGCGTCATCAAGAAAGCGCAGCCGGGCGATCACTTTCACGGTTACGGCTACCGCGACCGCGATGTGCCGTACTACGGCTACGGTTTGCATGCCGAGGGACTGTTCAGTCTGATGCCACCACAAGAGCCTATGCAGGGGACGCCGGACGACGTGTACCTCAAGATGATTGCAACCGGACCCAAGGGTGATCTCGGACGCAGTGCGGACGTTATTGGCAGCAATCTTGTCCCCCTCTTTCAGGATCGTGAAATGACCCTTTCGGTGGGTAGTTGTACAGCTTTTGCAATAGTGCCGCTCAACGATCAACTGNTGGAGGGCCGCGGCCAGACCGCCGTCGTTCCCGGCGGACACCATGTCCTTGAGCAGTTCTACCGCTGGCAGAGCGAGCAAGGCGGTATTGTGGGACCCGAAGGACCTGCTTGGCCCCGCTTCAACTACGCCGCGCCCAACGGCGCAGGCTTCAACCTACTACCAGACGCCGTGCACCNACACATGATNGACATAGACCCGGCNCCACCGGAAACCACGCCCGATGGTCGGCCGTGGGCACGTCCGACTCAGATCCTGATGGAACCGGGTGACGCCTGCATCACGATTTATCAGATGCCNCATACTGGCACCNGCAATGAAGCTGGTATCGAGTCACGCAAGAACATCATCTTTCGNCTTCGCAACAAGCGTCGACAGCCCAATGTCGTTGTGACAGGCATTACCGATCACCCAGACCGTGGTCAGAGCGGCGAATGGCTTGAGTACGAGGAAGGAAACAATCCCTTTGCCCGTTCGCGCCATGCCNTCACGCACATGTGGGAAGAGTGGGAAGGCATGCAGGAAGTTGTGGCCGCTGAGCAAGCACCCTCATTCAGCTTTACCGATACCGCATTACGTTATTAGACCCGCAGCCAAATATTATGTGGCTCAGATGGCTCTCTGATGTAGGCGTTAGGGTTCTCGAAAAAACCTAAAAATAGGATCGACCAGGGTGCCCATATCAGAGCCAGTACGANGACGGCGGAATGCAAAAAACCCCGCGAGTGACACCGCAACANGAATGCCTAAATGTGATCCGCGTTGCAATTCACGTACCACTGGCAAATTGNAATGTTNGCAAAAGGTCCCTAGNCACTCAGTGGCCCAGCCACGAAGGTGTGGCATCTGGCACTCCACACCCACTACCGCAGCCGGGAAGGAAGTGAGAAGTTGTCAACTATGACCGTCGCTTCGATCAACATTTCGTAAAGATGCGTCCGAATCGCTGGCCCGGCAATTCATAGAGCTAAGGTTGAGTCCAGCAGCGTAACGCGTTGGGCAACTTCCTCGAGGAACGCATCCCGAGGACTACTCTACATAGCCAAACGGATCTGCTAGTTTTGCGGAATGCTTCGCCTCTTCACCAGACTATGTGTCGGCATCGCGCTTGCGTGGGCGTGCGCCGCCAACGGAGCGCCGGCTATTCCGGCAGACATCGAATACAGACACGGCTACGCTTTCCTTGCTGAACCCAAATACTCATCGAGCTTCCAACACTTCGATTACGTTAATCCTCATGTCGTCAAGCAAGGGCGCATGCGCAACCCCGCAATGGGATCGTGGGACAATTTCAACAATATGTCCGTTCCAAGCGGGCAGATGGCCCCTGCACTTGCCATAGACGCACCGCATGAGAACCTACTGAGCGACTCACTGATGTCAAAGTCGGCGGATGAGCCGGCTTCAATGTATGGACGTCTAGCAGAAGGGATCGCGGTAGCCGAAGACGGCTCCTACATTGCTTTCAAGCTGCGTGGCGGTGCGTACTGGCACGATGGCAAACCGATCACAATCGAAGATGTGCGTTTCTCTTTCGAGACATACACCACCCAGGCTTCACCGACAATCAGTGAAACACTGACCCCCATCGCCGATATCAAGGTGATCGGCGACCGCGAAATAGTCTTCGAGATTCACGAACACTTACGAGGTGATCCCTACTTCCCCTTCCGCATAGGGCTTAAGCCCATTCTTGCGAAGCACTACTGGGAATCGCGGGACGTAAAAAAGACCAGCATCGAGGTGCCTCTCGGGTCTGGCCCATACCGAGTCAAGAAATTTCGAATTGGCCGTTCGATTACATACGAACGGGTTAAGGATTACTGGGGGGCGAATATTCCCGTAATGCGGGGCCGTTACAACTTTGACGAGTTGAAGTGGGACTACTTCCGCGACGATCAGGTGCAAACTGAGTCTCTCAAGGGCGATGTGGTCGACGTGCACATCGAGAACATACCCCGGCTCTGGAACACGGCATATGACTTCCCGCCTGCGCAGGCCGGCGTCTTCGGCAAACATTGGCTGCCCATGAAGCGACCATGGGGGCTTTGGTGGCCAGTGTTCTGGAACCTGGATCAACCACGCTTTCAGGATATTCGGGTGCGGGAAGCCTTGTGGCTTGTGTCCGATGTACCCTGGCTGATGTCGATCACCTACAACTTCTATACGACCTCTGAGAGCTTCTTCCATGGGTCTGAGCTTGCTTCGCGCGACCTGCCAAATGAGCGTGAACTGAAATTCCTAAAACCGATTCGCCACCTCGTGCCTGAGCGCGTCTTTACCGAACCCTATCGCCAGCCCCCCAACGGCGGCGTTGGTTGGCACCGAGAAAATATCCTGCGGGCGATGGAACTGTTGAAAGAAGCGGGATGGGTAATTGATCAGGGCCGACTCGTGCACTCCGAAACCCGAGAACCGTTCCACATTCGCTTAGTAGCAGTCTCGCCTGAACTTGCGCGTGCATGGATTCCTTACATGCACAATCTCAAGCGATTGGGCATCACAGCAACGGTCAAGTCACCTGAGATTTCAAACTGGATCTTCCGCCAGCAATCCGGAGATTTTGACGGCGGCGCCCTTCCGTTCTCACCGGACTACACCCCAACTCAGTTAATCGCCAACACGTTCTCTTCAGCCACCGCTGATCTGAAATATTCGAACAACCTAGCGAACATACGCGATCCGGCCATCGATGCGCTGATCGAAGCAATTAGCACGGCTACCAATTGGGAGGATTACGTTGCCGCTATCCAGGCATGGGATCGGGTAATGCAATGGAATTTTTATTACGCGGTTCGATTTTCGAAAACCAAGTACGGAATCGTGCACTGGGAACGCTACGGTTGGCCGGAACTGGAGGTGCCCCTCAATAGGATTGCCCACCGTGACACATGGTGGTGGGATGAGGCCAAGGCCAAAAAGCTTGCCGAATTCCAAGCGAACCAACTCTGATGGGTCGTTATCTTGTCATTCGGCTTCTCCTGATTCTGCCAACATTGTTTGGAATCATGGTGATCAACTTCATCATTGTGCAGTTTGCGCCCGGCGGACCGGTAGAACAGGCCATTGCGCAATCAACCGGGATGAATATGTCGTCCACGGCGTCAGTGTCATCAGCCAGCATGGGCCCATCGTCCGAGTCTGGGTATACGGGCACAGAAGGCGTATCCCCGGAGTTTGTCGCCGAACTCGAAAAGGCGTTTGGGTTCGACAAGCCACCGCACGAGCGTTTTCTACTGATGGCCTGGAACTACCTAAGGCTCGATTTTGGCAAGAGCTACTACCAAGATCGGCCGGTTCTTGACATGGTCTTAGAGCGGTTGCCCGTTTCAATGAGCCTTGGCATCTGGGCGCTATTGCTGATTTACCTGATTTCAATCCCACTCGGCGTCGCTAAGGCCACCACTGACGGTCAGCCCTTTGACGTCTGGACCAGCGGCGCTGTATTCATCGCATACGCCATTCCGGGTTATCTGTTCGCGGTCATTCTTATCGTGGTTTTTGCTGGTGGCAACTACCTTAACTGGTTCCCAATGCGCGGGCTTGTTTCGGAAGGCTTTAGCGAGCTGTCACTCTGGGGTCAGCTGAAAGACTATTTTTGGCACCTCGCTTTGCCTCTGACAGCTCTAACGATTGGAGGCTTCGCGATGCTCACCATGCTTACAAAAAACAGCTTCCTTGAAGAAATCAATAAACAATTTGTTCTGACCGCTCGATCCAAAGGTCTAACCGAACGGCGCGTTCTGTTTGGGCATGTATTCCGCAACGCGATGTTGATCGTCATCGCAGGATTCCCTGCAGCATTTGTGGGCCTGCTATTCACCGGGGCACTTTTGATCGAGGTCATCTTTTCCATCGATGGCATCGGTCTGCTTGGCTACGAAGCAATTGTGAAGAGGGACTATCCGATCTTTTTCGGTACGCTCTTTTTCTTCACATTAATAGGTCTGTTCATGCAGCTGGTAGGGGATATCGTGTACACGCTCGTCGACCCAAGAATCGACTTCGAGTCCCGAAACTGATGGCAGTCGAGAGAACCCGGAAAAGGTTGCGTCTATCACCGATCAACCGGCGACGCCTTGAGATCTTTAAGTCCAACCGGCGCGGCTACTATTCCTTATGCATCTTTTCAATCTTATTTTCGGTGTCGCTCTGCTCAGAACTGATCGCCAACGACAAGCCCATTGTCTTCTCGTACAAAGGCAAGCTGCACTTCCCCATTGTCTCCTTCTACAGCGAGGCGGAACTTGGCGGCGTGCTAGAAACCGAAGCCGAGTATCGCGATCCATTTGTTCAGGACCTGATTGACACGGAGGGTTGGGCTCTCTGGCCACCGATTCGCTTTTCCTTCAACACCATCGACTATGCTTACAGAGTAGTGCCATCACCCCCCGACAGTACGCACATCCTGGGTACAGATCCGACCGGCACAGATATCTTTGCAAAGCTGCTGTATGGCTTCCGCCTATCTGTGCTCTTTGGAATTTCGCTCACGCTTATCGCTGCCGGGATCGGCGTGACCTTTGGTGCGCTACAAGGGTACTACGGAGGCTTGGTCGATTTGCTTGGCCAGCGTCTTGTTGAAATACAGACCGGACTGCCTATCCTATTTGTGCTAATCATCCTTGCCAGCATTGTCGAACCAAACGTGTTCTGGCTGCTGGGCATCCTGTCACTGTTCAGTTGGATGGTCTTTGTCGGCGTGGTCCGGGCGGAATTCCTGCGTGCCCGCAACTTCGAATTTGTGCGCGCTGCCAAGTCGCTTGGCGTCAACGACATGACCATCCTCTGGAAACATGTTTTTCCGAACGCAATGGTTTAAACACTAACCTACTTCCCATTTGTGTTGAACGGTTCGATCACATCGCTAACCGCACTGGACTTCCTCGGGTTTGGGCTACCAATTGATTCGCCTTCTTTTGGCCGGCTACTCTCCGATGCGAAAGCTAATCTACAGGCGCCCTGGATGGCCTTTTCGGTATTCTTTACTTTGGCAACTTTGCTAACACTACTGATCTTCATTGGTGAAGCAGTAAGAGATGCTCTGGACCCACGACGCGCATTGGTTGGTGGCACGCATAGCGACGCGAGCACTGCCATTGCTGGGATGCAGACGTCCTGACGTCGGACTCTGTCCTTCAATTGGCGAAACTGCCAACGTCTAGAGACGCATGAAACCTTCCAGGCAAGGGGTCCAAGTATGGTCTAGAGGTTAGTATTCCAGCCATGACGGAATCGTTCATGGTGGTGTGTTGAGCACCAGGAAAGAATTGATTTCCCAGCAGAGCGCCTTCTCGCCAAGCAGCTTACTAAAGGGCATATTTGATGAGATACAGATGCGACCCGCCCTCAAATTCCAGTTCAGGCCAGCACGCGCTTCATAGCAATAGCGCGATCCAACACTGATCCTACAGCTACGTTCGCACCCAAGTTTCAACCTCAAGTCCCTTCAGCAACGGCCCCACGAACAGCGTTCAACTAAAGTCGCTGCATTGTCGGAAGATTGTTATGACCGCAGCCGAAGAGCGTGCCCAAGACGGCCTGTTGTACCGCACCTAGCTTGCATTTGGAATCGGCTCTGACGCCGAATCAATCTGTCTGTACAGCTACGGCGTCTTGATCACCATCTACTAGAACCAGGTGCTAGGCATGGAGATCTGGATGGCTGGCATAGCGCAGGGTGGAACCGCTTCTACCTTGCGCGAAACACCTATGGTGTCGCTAGGTAAAAACCTGTTTCATGAAGTCTCGACCTGCTGCTCGACATTCATCCAGGGCGTGCTTGCATGCCATTCGTCAAGTAATTCTTCGAGTTCCCCGATTGCCTCATGTTCGGACTGCTCGGCAAGATTCTCCATTTCAAATGGATCCTCAATGGTGTCAATGAGGCGCATGCCATGTCGGTTGGTGGCGAGCGTCCGTCGGTCAAAAGGTTTGGCAAAGGTATAGCGCGGGGTTCGCACGGCTACTGCCTGAATCTGTGACTCGATGAACACGAAGTTATCGTCCAACGCCGGGGTCTCGCCCCTGAGTACAGGCGCAACACTCCGCCCTTGAACATGATCGGGAACCGGTAGCCCGTTCAAGTCCAGCAGCGTTGGCATAATATCGATGTGCGCTACCATCTGCTCGTCAGCTACGATACCGTCCGTCACGCCCGGTACATGCCAAATAGATGGCACACTGCTCGACTCTTGGTAGAACAGGTTTTTATTCCAGCGCTGGTGACTGCCCAGCATGTCACCATGATCGGAGGTAAAGAGCACAATAGTGTCGTCCGCGTGCCCAGAGCTGCGAAGCAAATCATTCAGCCTTCCCAGCGCGCTGTCCACCCAACTTGTCGCCCCATAATAGAGCGAGTACAGATCGCGAAGGTCGAAACCGTCGGGTAACTCCAACGTATGCGGAAGCTTGTAGAAGTAGTGTTTGTTTTCGTATAGATAAGTCCGAAACACGCCTTCATTTCCTGCCATCCGGCCATCGCTGTAACAGTTCGGGCGAATCGGCATCTCGGACGGGTCGTACATCTTTCTGAACTCTTCAGGGATATCGAAGAGTGGCGTATGTGGAGGAGAGATATTGTAGAACAGAAAAAACGGCTTTGTTGTCCTCTGCTCGAGGAACGACTCGATCTCTCCAAGCTCAAAATCCATTGTATAACCGGGCGGGACAAACTCAGCGCCGCCGTTGCGGCTGTAGTGCTGACCCACGTGGCAGTGTTGAGTTCGGGGAATCACGTACTCATCGAAACCGACATCGTGCGGCCACGAGTGGATATGCCACTTACCGATAGCAGCCGTGTAGTAACCCTGCGCCTGCAGGCACTCGGGCAACGTCTGATCCGGCAGGTGTGGGCGGCCCATCTCAGGATAAGGCGGCATCATCCAACCACCCGAGACGCCCTTCTTTGGATCAAACAATACCGACGTATTGTTGAGTTGCCCGCAACAAGTGCGAGCATATTGCCCCGAAATCACCGTCGACCGGGCAGGCATGCACAGAGGATCATTGGTGATGCCATGGGCAAAGCGTGTGCCAGTTTTCGCCATTGCATCCATGTTGGGCGTGCGGATGACATCGTTGCCGTAACAACCCACCTCGCTCGCGCGAAGCTGGTCACAGAGGACGACCACGATGTTTTTTTTCTCACTCATAGGAATCGACAAGCACTCGGAAACGAGTCATGTTGCCATGCATCGTTAGTTCTCGCAGGCGGGTGCCTTGCTAGTTACCGCAAGGCAGACTGGTTTCGCGCGTCTTAATGCATATGAAAATGAATTTCAGGCAGACACATGCTCCACTCTCGCGATGGAGTAAGTCATGACAAAACAGATTGGCTACAACCGTAGCATCGACGAGATCAACGCCGAGGTTGAGGTTCTACTGACCGGACATGGCAGCAAAGACCAGACCAGTATTGATCGAATCCTCGCGTCACACCCAGAGTTTGCTGAATCTGGACCTGATGTCATAGCTGCGGCCATTTTTGATCGGCCCGCAGCGCGACTGGTGACCGCGCGCGAGTACGGATTCGCCACCTGGCGCCAGTTGGAGGTCTATGTCGATCGTTCGCCGAGTGGGTTCCAACACCTCGCATGTCTGCGTTACGACTCAAGCGACAGACCAGACAACTGGGAGCAGGCACGGAGCCTACTCAAAACCGATCCTACATTGGGAACGGCCGACATCTGGAGCGCGGCCTGCGCAGGGAACGCGGAGGTGGTGCACGACATACTGGCAATGGCCCCTGAAATGGTCGACCAACGCGGCGGTCACTTCGACTGGGAGCCCTTGCTTTACGCTTGTTATTCAAGACTAGGCGAAGGCTCAACCCTCGAGGTTGCTCGCGCGCTTCTGTCTGCCGGTGCCGATCCAAACGCCCACTACATGTGGGCTGGACAATACCGTTTCAGCGCTCTGACCGGCGCGTTTGGTGAAGGCGAGATGGGGCCGTCCAACCAACCTGCACATGAGGCATGCGAGGCATTGGCAACGCTGTTACTCGATGCGGGCGCGCACCCAAATGAAAGTCAGGGGCTTTACAACCGAATGTTCACCCAGGGCACTGAAGTGCTGGAACTTCTGCTGCGCTACGGGCTTTCGAGCAAAGACCGCAACAACTGGCTACTGGAAGCGGACGGCAAACTCGTGAAGCATCCGGAGGAAACGCTGGCATATCAGCTACGGTGGGCCATCCTGAACCACCATGTGGATCGCGCGAGATTACTGATTGACAATGGTGCCAGCCTTGACGACGACCCAGAGTCGGGCAAAAGCCTTTTCGAGCTTGCGCATTTGAGGGGGCACCCGGAGCTGGCCGAGTATCTCACGGCGCACGGGGCACGTGCACCGGAAATCGACCCGATTGATCAATTCGTGAGCGCCCTTACAGCTGGCGACGGTGCCAGTGCAAGGGGACTGCGAACTGAGGCACGGGTGCGGGAAACCGAACGGAGATACCCCAGCCTTGTGATCGACACCGCGGCGGCCGGGCGGAGCGAGGCCGTTGCGGTGATGGCCGGCGCCGGCCTCACCCTCAACCGCATGACGCATCGCGCGCCCCTACACGAAGCCGCGTGGGCGGGGCACTTGGAAGTGGTCCGTTTGCTTGTCGACCTGGGCGCAAGCCCGCGCGAGCGGGATGAGCATCACGCGGCAACGCCACTACAGTTTGCCCTGACAGCAGGTCAGGATGAGGTAGCCGCTTACCTGGTGGATTGCGACATCGATGTATTCGACGCCATTGCAGCCGGGAGCGCGTCACGTCTGCGCACGCTACTTGAACAGGACCCCAGCCAGCTTGAGCAGCGTCTTGGCGAGCTGCGTACAGACGAACAGGACCACGCTGTGGACTGGATGTCACCTTTAGCCTTCGCCGCAACGCGAGACGAGGGTGAGTTGGTGGACGTATTGCTGGAGCTTGGTGCGGACATTTCGGTCGCGAAGCCTAGCGGCTCGTCGCTCACGGATGTACTGAAGGAAGCCGGCGCGATAGAGCTGGCCTCGCGAATCGAGGGTGCTGGCTATCGCGTCGGCAACTAGCGTCACCAGGGTCGGCCAAGTTTGACTCTGAAGACAAGCCAGGCACCTCGCTTGGTCGCCCTACACAGGCTGCCCAACTTTCACCCGGCCCGGGTCAAGCGCACCGTGACACTTGCGACATGATCATTTAGCCCAGCACACCCGACTGGCAACTGTGTCAGCATCAGCCCCTGATGCAAGGAACGACCTTATGACCCATCACCAGATCCCAGTTCCCCTGGAACGTATGTTGTCCTTCGAGGACTACGGCTCGCCGGCTCTTGACCCCGTGCTGATCTGCCACGGAGGCCCCGGCTCTCGAATCATGCAACCGCTACAAGTGCAAGCAATGCAGCGTGCGGGCTTTCGCCCCATCGGCATCGACCGGCCGGGCTACGGCGGGACCAGCCCCTGGCCCGGGCGGTCCATAAGCGACTGGACCCGGGACGGGCTTGCAGTCGCTGAGTATCTCAATCTCGAGTCGTTTTATGTCGCGGGCATTTCTACCGGTGCAAGCTACGCACTCGCACTGGCCTCGGTTGCACGGGAACAAATACCCGGTGTGGTGATCAGTTGCGGCATGTCCGATCAGAGCTGGGCTGCGGAAGTTGAGGACGCCCGTATGGACCTCGCTGATGAGTACTGGAACGCGGAGAACCGCGCGGCCGCCATTGCAGCAGCGATCCGCCAGTTTGGCCGCCACGGCGAAGCACAGGCCGAGCAGGGACCCGACGGGCGCGAGATTTTCAGCCCTCCGGACCGCGCGGTGCTGCTAGAGGGGACGCGCCAGGCGGCCGACCCCGACAACACGCCATTTCTACAGGGCGTCGAAGGCTACGCGGACGACAGAATCGCCGACGGTCCACGCGAAGGCTGGCAGAGTTTCGACGTCGCGAAGATTCGGTGCCCGGTTATTCTCGTTCACGGTGAGCAGGACTGGATCGTGCCGATTGCGCAGGCTCGGCACACAGTGGAGCTGCTGGACAACTCAGAGCTGCGCACTTATCACCAGCACGGGCACCTGAGCGTAGGACAGGAGATTGTGTCGGCCCTGGTGGATGTGCGCACCCGTGCAGGCAAGGAGGAAGCATGAAGATCACCAACCTCAAACTGCGCCAACTCAGCGGCGCGATGGCCTACGACGGCGAACTCTGGGAAGAACGCGGAGCGAAACCCCTCGACATCTACCCCGCCTATCGCAAACAGAACGTTGAGGACTCGACCCGCCGGGCCTTTCCTCGGCTCGAAGACGGGCGCTACAAGGTGACCCAGACATTCCTCAACGTAGAGACCGACGAAGGCATCACCGGTGTTGTGGGACCCATTACCGGCGAAGCCACCGGGTACTACCTAGCACGACAGCTGCGCCCACTGTTGATCGGGCAGGATCCCCTGCAAATCGAATACCTTTGGGACGTGATGTATCGCAACGCGCCGAACGGTAGATCCGGCGACAACATGATTGCCATCAGCCACGTCGACTACGCCCTCTGGGACATCAAGGCCAAGTGGCTCGGGCAGTCGGTACTGACTTTGCTCGGCGGCCCCGTCCAAGCCCGGATCCCCGCATACGCAAGTACTGCCGGTTTCTCCCTCGTCCCGGACAAAGCCGCCGAGCGCGCGGCCGAGATTCGCAGAGCGGGCTACGCGGGGACCAAATGGTTTTTCCGCCGCGGCGTTGGTGATGGTCTTGAAGGTGAGCGCGCCAACATTGCGCTGATGGAAGCCCTACGCGATGGTGCTGGGCCAGACATGAAGGTCATGATCGATGCCTGGGCCAACTGGGGTGTCGACTATACCTTGCGTATGGCAAGGCAACTGGAGGAGTTCGAACCAGCGTGGATCGAAGAACCCGTGCAATACGCGCTGCGGGACAGCTACGCCTATCTCAAGAGCGCGTCCCCTATTCCGATCGCTGGTGGGGAACACGACTTCACCCGGTGGAGCGTCAAGGAAATGCTCGACACGGACATGCTCGATATCTACCAGTTCGAGCCTATCTGGGCCGGCGGACTGACTGAAATGATGAAGATCAACGCACTCATAACCGCCTACGACGTGACGTTTGTTCCCCACGTATATGTGCCCGCCGCGAGCGCACCAGTGGCCTTCATGCTGAACGCGATGACGACACCCATGCTCGAATACCATTTGCTTCTAGGCGAGATCTATCAACATTTCCTGCAGCAACCCCTGAAACCGGTCGAAGGCCACTTCTACCCGCCGACAGGAATTGGGCTTGGGCTTGATGTAGATGATGACAAGGTTGAGTCGGAGACTTCTCCCACGTTTGCATGACAGCATTGGCCCGTCACAACGAACAGTGCAAATGAACTAAATGCCTTACTAGTGGAACTTGGCCTCACCAAGAAGAAGTCGGAATGGGCATCATTCAGTCAACTTTCGGAGAGCAACCCATGACGACAACCCTCAGCACCGTGCTTGGTGACGGGCCGATTTCAAGACAACTGAAGAACGGCGACGTCGCAATCAGCGGTTTCGAACTGTCGTTCGTCAAGGTAGATCCCATCCACAGGGCATTTAGGCGGATGACCCGCGAACTGGAGTTCGACGTCTGCGAAATGGCGGTCGTGACCTACCTCACGGCACGCCAGTACGGAATCCCAGTAACCGCGATTCCTGTTTTCCCTGGCGTGAGCTTTCAGCACGGCAGTATCGTGCTGAACCGAAACCTTGTGGATTCCGCAAGGGACCTTGAAGGGCTGTCCATTGGGGTTCGCGCCTACACAGTCACCCCCGGGGTCTGGGCGCGCTCTATCCTCGCAGAGGAGCACGGCGTGGACCTAACCAGAGTCCAGTACGTGCTTGGCGATGATGAACACGTGATCGAGTTCAATCAGGATCCAGCCATCCCGTCGAATCTACACTACCGCATGGGTGCGGATCTGCAGCAACTGCTCGCAAACGGTGAGGTCGCCTGTGGGCTGCAGGTTTCCGCGGGCGATCACATGCATCTGCAGCCACTTTACGAGGACCCAGGTTCTGCGGCAAAAGCCTGGTACGAACGCAACAACGCGCTGCAGCTTTCACACCTCATATGCGTGCACGATGACGTGTTGCGCGTACATACCGACTTACCCGACGCCTTGGTTGACGCGTTCAGCCAGGCTCGCGCCAATCATTTTCATACTGTAGGCGAACCCAAGCTACCTTGGGACGAACCCATGCCGATTGGACTCGAACAAACGGGCGAGTCGCTTGAGTTACTCATGCGCCATGCGGTTGATCAGCAAGTACTCAAAGACCGTATGGATATCAAGTCACTATTTGTCGGCATTGCCTGACACCCTTGCGCCGACGCATGAACCTTGACAATTGAGTGCACGCCGGTCAGCCCGGCTGAGTCGGGGAACACGCCGGGCCTAATCCCAGGCGTTCGCCTTGACGGCCGCCTCATCCCACTCCAGTCCCAGCCCCGGTCGCTCGGGAATAACCAAGGCGCCGTCCCGCAGTTCGTAAGGCTCCTGTAGTATGGTGTCAGCCCAGTTCTGCCACTCAAGCCAGTGCGCAGTCTCCGTGACACGCATCACGTGGGCACCCACTTCCGGATACAGGTGGGTAGACATGGGTATCCCCCAGGCCCCAGCGATGGCGGCCGCCCGCATCCAACCCGTTACACCGCCAATTCGCATGAAGTCCGGCATCACCAGGTCGCAGGCGCGCATCTGCAACGCCTTGTGCAACTCCCGTGGCCCGTAGAAGTTCTCACCAATCTGCAGTGGGGTCTTCAACTGATTTGCAAGCCGTGCGCACCCTTCGTAGTTGTCATACAGAACCGGCTCTTCAATCCACGCTAGGCCCAGGTCATCAAGCCGATGGCAGCGCTCCAACGCGTCCGCCATGGATAATGCCTGGTTGTAGTCAATCATCAGATTCATGTCATCACCTACCGATTGCCGCACCGCGTCAATGGTCGCGTGATCGTCCGCGATGCTATCGCGCCCAAGGCGCAGCTTGAGTCCCTCAAAACCACCTTCATCGCGGAGCACGACAGCCTCCGCGGCGACGGCT
>PAWP01000114.1:15051-18625 GCA_002714125.1 Gammaproteobacteria bacterium | reverse complement strand
CGGGTGGTGTCTTCGGGAATGATCTTAATGGTCAACCGTTTAGGCCGGTTGCCGGGGCCGTCGCGCCAGTAGTCGTCAAACCGTTCGATGACCAATTCCTCGCGCGGTTTGCGCGAGACGAATTTGTACGGGCCCGTACCCATGGGGAACTGCTGGACCCCATCGTCACCTTCCTTTTGGAAGTGTGCGGCGGAAATCGCCGTCAGCACTAGGTTCCCGGGGACTAACGCGGCATCAGGGGCATTGAGAATCATCTCGAACCGGTATCGGTCGAGGACCTGAACGCCCTCGACATATCGTAGCCGGCCCGCCGTACGCGAAATCGGGTCAGCAGTTCGCTCGTAGGCAAAGGCAAGATCGGCCGCGGTCAGCTCCGAGCCGTCGTGGAAGCGTACACCCTCACGCAGCTTAACGAAGATCAGCGGCAGACCATCTCGTTCGTCAATGCGCCAGTCTTCCGCCAGCCAGTTGATGCGTTCGAGATCCGGATCGATCGCCACGAGCTGCTCGTAAAAGAGACTCATGAAGTAGGCATCGACACCGGCGGAGGTCCGGGTCGGGTCGAGCTGGGTAGGTTCGGCGCCAAAGGCGATGACAAAATGCTCATCGTCGGCAGCGTACGCTGGGGCTCCGACCAATACCGCGAACCCGAGGCTTAACATCAGCCCACGCAACAGGGCGCAGGGGACGATCCCCAAAAATGAATGTTTCACCTTGCCGGTACTCCCCGCGCCGCAGTCCGCCTGTCAGCAAACGCCGCGGCNCACCCCCTTAAATTCGGCTCGNGCGATCATACTGCTTTCCGTTACGGCGTTTTTTGGGGCACATGAAGCAGCCAAATGATGCAGCCGGGTCAGTATCAGAGATGGCCATATCGTATCGGGAAAGGCTCCCATCTTATGGCTTAGCTCAGCCTCGCGTGCGCNCGCCTGCGATCAGGCCCAAACCGAGCAGCATTGAGCCGAGTCNCGCCCGCGGGCGAGATTCACNAAGCGCCTAGCGCAGTTGGCGCATCGTAATTNATCGTGAGCACGGGCCGCCGGACTTCCAGAGCTCTCATTGNCATGCTGCTAGCTGNAGCTGTCCCCAGAGAGAACCCGNGGTCCCGTAACNNCTCACCATAGTTTNGGCCGTCCATATTTCAGAATCGCTGNCGAGTTCAGTATTGGTCTGCGTCAACGACCACAGCACCTATNGCCCGGCCTCGTNCGCCNAACACGGCAGNCTCAANCTTACCTCCCATCTTGGGGCCTGNCTCACCGACGTCACCCAAGANAGGATTGTGTGCCTAGGTCATTGTCAGAACNTCCCACACGTGAGCCTGGTACCCGCTGATTTTGTAACCAGTGCGGAGCTGAGCACAGCCGAGCCAGCCATCAAAAAGCGACTCATTACCAGATCATCTGGCTGACAGGATCAAAGGCCCGCTTCCCAACCAAAACCCGACAGNTCGCGTTTCTTCTTCGCNCCAGACGCGCAAGCTGCGCCGAAAAGCGGCACAATCCCTGCATCAACAAGGAAACAACAACATGCAGGAATTCAGCGGCAGAATTGCGGTTATAACCGGCGGCGGTACAGGTATGGGGCGAGCGCTTGCGCGGGCGCTGGTGGCCGAGGGCTGCCATGTCGCAACGTGCGATGTAATCGAAGAGAATCTTGCTGAAACTCGGACGTTATGCGAGCAGGACGCGCCACAGGGCGTGCGGGTCACGACCTTCCGCGGCGACGTCGCAAACGAGGAGGAGGTNAACGCATTCGCNCGGCACGTCGCTGAAGCGTTCGACACCCGGCACATCAACTTGCTCTTCAACAATGCCGGTATTGGCGGCGGCGGCAGCTTCGTAAACGCCACACGCGAGGAATGGGATCGGACCTTCAACATCTGCTGGAACGGCGTCTATTTCATGAGCCGGGCGTTCCTGCCCATGCTGCTCGCCAGCAGCGAGGGCCACGTCATNAACACTAGCAGCGTTAACGGTTTTCGCGCGTCACTAGGAGGGAACATTCCCCATACCTCGTATAGNGCCGCAAAGTTTGCCGTGAAAGGGTTCACCGAGGCGCTNATCAACGATTTCCGCTTCAACGCGCCACACCTNAAAGCCAGCGTAGTCATGCCCGGCTACGTGGGCACACAGATCGCGAAGAACACGGGACTGATTCTCGGGCAGACGCCGCCNCTCGAAATGAGTGACGCAGATGTCGAAGCGCTGCGCGGCCGCTGGGCACTGCTGGGCAGCGTCGATAAGAACGCAACTGCGGACGAGATACGCCANCAGTTGCATAACTCCCAGGAAAACTACGACAAGGGCGGGCTGACCCCAGCGCAGGCCGCGGACATCATCCTGAACGGCGTGCGCACTGAGCAATGGCGGATTCTGGTGGGGCCCGATGCGGTAGCGCTGGATGCAGCNGTGCGAGCCAACCCGGTGGATGCCTACGACCTCGACTTCAGCGAAAAAGTATGGACATCGATGCAGGAAGGCTAGACCCGCGGATCAAGTCCGCGCCNGATTCGCTGGCGCGTTCTTGGCGAGGCTGGTCTCCCCACGCANGCTGATGTCAACCGAATTTATCGCCATCCAGACGACCAGTGTTTCAATGAAGTTGATGCGCTCTTCGACTTTCGACTCTGATCCAGCCGACACGCATGCCACTNTGCCTAGGCGTTGCGCCTNGTCTGATGCTCCGTCATGCTCAAACGATGACTGATCGACGAGCAGTGCTATGACTGACGTTCACTATCTCTCCGCACTGGAACTGGCGGCCGCAATCCGGGCTGGCAAAGTCAGCTCGGTCGAGGCNACACAGGCTTTCATTGACCGCATCGAGGCGCACGACGGGCAGATCAACGCAGTCCCAGTGCGGACCTTCGAGCAGGCTCTGACCGACGCGGCAGCGGCAGATGCGGCGCTGGCGCGTGGAAAAGAGCTGGGCCCCCTACACGGTGTGCCCATGACCATAAAAGAGTCATACGTCNTAGCAAATACGCNTTCTACCTGGGGCATCGAGTCTCAGCGTAACAACATCTCGAACGAAGATGGCACAGCCGTGCGGCGGTTTCGGAACGCAGGCGCACATTTCCTTGGTAAAACCAATGTGCCAACAGATCTTGCGGACTTTCAAAGCTACAACCCGATCTACGGTACAACCAGCAACCCCTGGAACGTCGAGCGCACCCCAGGAGGATCGTCAGGAGGCAGCGCAGCNTCGCTTGCAGCAGGATTTGCCGCGCTTGAAGCGGGCTCCGACATTGGCGGGTCCATCCGCAATCCCGCGCACTTCTGCGGGGTGTTCGGACATAAACCCACCTGGGGCATCGTGCCTATGGCAGGGCACGAACTCATGCCAGGTGTACCCGATGCGGACCTTTCGGTCTGCGGTCCCCTAGCACGCTCCGGCGCTGACCTTGAGGTTGCCCTCGACGTGATGGCGGGCCCACTGCCGCGCGAGGCCATCGGCTGGAAGCTCGACTTGCCTCGCGGCGATATCGAATCCCTATCAAAGCTGCGCGTCGCTGTATGGGCAACGGACGACATGGCCCCCGTCGACGACGAGGTGGCCGGCCNNNNANNGA
>PAWP01000114.1:0-15046 GCA_002714125.1 Gammaproteobacteria bacterium | reverse complement strand
GNNAGNNACNCATNNCCTACCAGACNCNGNTGCANNCGGTCATNGCNANTCGGCNCNNCCGATGGAACAGTTCGANCAGACCCGCNAGTCACNTCNNCACACTGGATCCTGAAGACNNTTCCGCNGCAGTCGGTCANNGCGCNGNGCNCNNTCCNNTNNAGCAGTTCGAGCAGACCCGCGAGTACGTCGCCACACTGGATCCTGAAGACTTTTCCGCCGCAGCGGTCACAGCGCGGGGCGCCGTCCTTTATCACCGAGATTGGATTCGTTACAACTTCCGCCGCGAGAAGTTGCGGGGGGCCTGGGACGCGTTCTTCGAAGACTGGGACATTGTGCTCGCGCCGCAAATGGCAACGACCGCTTTTCCCCACGACCACCGGCCTTTCAGCGAACGAACCATCACCGTTAACGGTAGGGAGCGCGAGTACTTCGAGCAGGTCTTCTGGTCCGGCCTCTTCACAGCGCCATTGCTACCAAGCACTGTGTTCCCGACAGGTGCCTCCGGGCAAGGATTACCCATCGGAGTGCAGGCCGTCAGTGCGCCATACCGTGACCATCGCACCATCCAGTTTGCCGAGATGATCAGCCGTGAGATTGGNGGATTCACGCCTCCGCCGGNGTTCTGACCCCGGAGGANGCTGGCCGTCCCGCATGCTGCGNGCGACTTTANTAACTCTGTTGCTCGCTGCACAGCCCGCGTTGTTGCTGACGCTGCGCGATGTTGCACTNGGAATCAGCGACGCCGANCTCATAGCCATTGGGGCGGGTCTTGCATGCTANGTGCTCTTCGCGCTCTTCTCGAAAAACATCCAGCACTGGCACTTTCATGTACACGAGCTCAACCATATGGTTGCTGCACTGTGCTGTCTCGCGAGGATCGATGAGTTTCACGTGTCGCGAGAAAAAGGAGGCTACGTCAGTTACAGCGACGTGCAAGCAAATGCGTTCATTACTCTTGCCCCCTACTGGCTGCCAGTCCTTTGCATCGTCCCGCTTGGGCTGCGCTACGTCGTTCATGACAGTTACGTCGTCTGGTTCATCGGACTCACAGCCTTCGCCTGGGCGCTGCACTTCGATGTCTTCCTGCGCCAGACCAGATGCTATCAGAGCGATATTAAGGAACAGGGAGCGGTGTTTTCGATCATCAGCATTGGCTGTCTCAACCTACTCGCTCTCACGATGGTGCTGGCCCTTGCGCTGGGAGAACCGTCCAGAGCCGCGGCACGGTTTGGCGAACACGGGCTCATGCTCGCGCAGCGTAGTGCCGGTTGGGCAAGCGATAGCTTGCCTGTAGTCCTCGAATGGGCACGATCTGCCGGGGTGCCGATATAGGCCGGAATCGCATAGACTCGCCTTCATGCGCTATCTAATACTTCTCTTCCTGGCCGCTGCCGCGAGCGCGGAAGACTATGTACCCCCACGCGGCCCCGACGGTGTGCATCCGGATTTCAACGGAATCTGGCAAGCGCTGAATGAAGCTCATTACGACATCGAGCCTCACGTAGCGCGCGCCGCCTTACAGACACGAGAGGGGCCACACGGACCAGTACCGGCCAAGGCCGTGCTCGCACTTGGCGCGGTAGCCTCAGTGCCGCCGGGCCTCGGTGTAGTGGAAGGAGGCGCGATCCCGTACACCCCGAAAGCGCTTAAACAGCGGGACGCGAACCGCGCCAACTGGGTGGACCGGGACCCGGAGATCAAGTGCTTCCTACCCGGCGTACCCCGCGCCACCTACATGCCGCACCCTTTCCAGATCTTCCAGGGTGAAAACGCCATGTTCATTGCGTACCAATTTGCAGGTGCTGTGCGCGACGTTCACGTAAAAGACCCAGGCCCCGCGCCGATGGACTCCTGGATGGGCCAGTCTTACGCCACGTGGGAAGGCGACACACTTGTGATTACCGTAACAGGTCTCTTGCCTGATACCTGGTTCGACCGGGCGGGCAATCACCACAGCGAGCAGATGAGTGTTGTGGAGCGGTATACGCTGACGGGACCCGACCACATTCATTATGAAGCGACCATCACCGACCCAAAGACCTTCACTAAACCATGGAAGATCTCGATGCCGCTCTATCGCCGGAAGGATGCCAACATGCAGCTGATGCAGTACAAATGCGTCGAGTTCGTCGAAGAACTGATGTACGGCAAATGGCGCCGGAACCCCCTGGACTGATCAGCATGAATCGCACTCTCTTTGGATTGGGTATTGCGATTGCCTCGGCAGGCGCCGCGATTGCGGAAGACATCCCAAGAACTAAAGGCGGTAAGCCGAACCTTTCAGGCTACTACGACATCGCAACACTGACCCCCCTTGAGCGCCCGCGCATCTTTGGCGATGCAGCCGTGCTCAGCCCAGAACAGGCGGAGGAAATTGCTGCCCGAGCAGCACAAGCCCGTGCTGCGGAGCAGAGGAACAGCGACCCGAATCGCCGCGCGCCGCCTGAAGGCGGTGACGGCTCCCGCGGCGCCGCCGGCAACGTCGGGGGCTACAACTCCTTCTGGCTCGATAATGGCACGACCACGATCCAAGTTGACGGCGATTTCCGTACCTCGCTGGTGACGTCACCCACAAACGGACGCCTGCCCAAGATGCTCCCGGATGCCCAGAAGCTGCTGATGCAATACTACCGTCGCTTCCGTCATAACGAAGGCGAAGCCTGGTGGCTGGAAAGCTCTGATACCGGTCCTTATGACAATCCCGAGTCCTTGACGTTGTCAGACCGCTGTCTGGTGGGTTTTGGCTCGACGGCAGGTCCTCCCATACTGCCGGTGCTATACAACAACCTGAAGAAAATTGTGCAAACGCCGAGTCACGTCATGATCCTGACTGAGATGGTGCACGATGCACGTATCATCCGCCTCAATGCCGATCACCTGCCAGCGCACATTACGAGCTATCACGGGGACTCCATCGGACATTGGGTGGGAGACACGCTTATCGTTGACACCACCAACTTCAACGGCAAAGCGGGCGTCCGTGGCGGCTCAGAAAACCTGCATGTGGTGGAGCGCTTCCGCGTGGTAGACAAGGACACCGTGATGTACAACTTCACCGTTGAAGATCCCACCGTGTGGGAAGAGCCGTGGAGCGGTGAATATCCCTGGCCGCGCTCGGACCAGGTGACCTACGAATACGCTTGCCATGAAGGCAACTACGCCATGGGCAACATTCTGCGCGGCGCGCGCCTGCTGGAGCAGGAAGCCCTCGCTGGAGGACAATAAACATGTTTATGACTTTTCGCTGGCTGGCCGCCCCGTGCGCGGCCCTTGCCATTGCTATGCCCACCTCAACCTCAGCACATCATGCCTTCGGCGCTGAGTTTGATCCCAATCGACCGCTGATCCTGCGCGGGCAGATCACCAAGCTTGAATGGGTAAACCCGCACGCATGGATCCACATTGAAGTCACCAATGACGCGGGTGAGAAGGAAAGCTGGATGGTCGAGGGTGGCACGCCCAATACCTTGCTCCGCCGTGGTCTGACCCGGAATACGCTGAAGATTGGTAGCAAGATCGTGGTCGACGGCTATCAGTCCAAAGACCGTTCAAACCGCGCCAACGGCCGAGACATTACGTTTGAGGACGGCCGCAAGATCTTCATGGGCTCTTCCGGCACCGGTGCACCACGCGACGGGCGAGACCCGACGGAGCGCTGATCCATGCGCTTCTCTACCACTGCAGCGTGCGCCGCCTGGCTCGCGCTGATCGTCGGTTGCGCGCGAACGTCCGAACCCACTACCAACGCTTTCAAGACCAGCACGGACGACATCGAATACCTCATGCACTACGTGCTGGAACCCTCCGCCGAGAAGATCTGGGATTCCGCGGGCAGCATCGTCACAGCAGCCGGTGAAGAAACCCTACATCCCACCACGGAGGAAGGTTGGATTGCCATCGAGCACGCAGCGGCCGTGATCTCGGAATCCGGCAACTTGCTCATGATCCCAGGCCGGGCCGCACCAGCGCCGGACTGGACGGAATACAGCCAAGGCCTAGTGGACACTGGCAAAACGGTCCTCGAGGCAGCCAAAGCCAAAGACCCCGATGCCCTGTTCGAGACTGGCGGGCACCTCTATAACGTTTGTGTAGCCTGCCACCAAGTGTATTGGCGTGAAGCTCCGCAAAGGCCCTGAACCGAGGCTCGGTAAGTCCGCCAACATAGGCAAGCGATCCCACTGAGCCCCTGCCATGGCAGAAATCTCGCCCGCGCTCCGGCTAAACAGTGCCGAAATCACCGTCGTCGAGGTTTCCGAGAACGCATGCGCATCACCACGACCCGTTTCAACTGACATCCTGGTAAGGAACACCAGCACGATATACGGCAGGAGCTTGCGTAAAATAGCACGCGTCTTGCAACACTATTCGGTAAACCGCTCGACGCCCTTCATGCGGTCATTGACGCTCAAGCCGCCAATCATCTGGCCCTACTCGTCGTAAATAAAGCCACTCAGCCGCTTCCAGCGCGACTGGAGCGTAAGGTCGTAAATGTATCCGGCCGCCTTTTTGTTGGCGATCTTGACGTTCCAAGTAATCTCAACACCCTCAGCAGCATCCGACTCTCCCCTAACATCGCTGTTATGGTCCAGCGCAGAGACGCGCAACTTCATACCCTGGGAATCGCGAAAGTCTCACGGATCGGTAGCCGGGACCCCGGAATCTGGGGGTCGAGAGAGTGCTCATTCGGGCTGTCCCCAACCCCTTCGGTAACTATGGCGGGGTAGATGGCGACACTACTGACATTGGTTACATCCATAGCTGAGCTCCCTGTCCGAAGATAGCGGCACCCACTCAGCGGAACGTCGTCTGGATTCTGCGCTACCGTGAGTTACTCGAACGCCCGCTCCAGCACCTGTCCCCCGGTGTACTCCTTTGCAGCGATAAAGTAGCCGGATGCCTTAAGTTGCACCTGAACCTCAATGCCGCTGCGGTTCTCCCAGAACCAGCCGTGTAATCCGGCAAAGGGGGCAATGAACACGCCACCGGCTTCGTTATCACGCCCGGCGGCGAAGCTCACGGCGAAACCCGCTTCCGCGCCATCAGGTTCGGCATGAAAATCATGCACAACCTCGCCAGTGGCACACCATTCATAGATCAGCCCAGCCTCTGCCGCGAGTTGGTATTTGTACTCTAAGGATTCAAACGGCGCGAGAACAAAGGTCCGTTGCTCCGAATGCAATGTACCCCGCTGCAGTTTCAGATCTTCTTCTCGCTCAACAGACAAGCCGCGAATACCAAACAACGCGCCCGCACCCAGAGGGTCGATATCAAATTCGGCCGGCAGGACCACCGTCAGCAGCAATAAAGCGGCAATGACGAGCGCTGCGAGCGTAGCTCGCCAGATGGGCGCTTGCGCACTCATCCTGTCGCGTACCCGGTCAGCTGGTAACCCATCAGCAGAAAGCCCGCCGCCATGAGCAGAGTGTTGGCGGTGAATGCGGAGCGCCGGAACTCGAAACTCTGACGCCAGCGCAACAGCAGTAGAAGGATGAACGTCAGCACCAAAATCTGACCCAGCTCGACACCGACGTTGAACGAAAAGATGTTGGCAACAAGGCCTTCTTCGGCCAGCGCGAAGTCCGCCAGCTTGGTGGCGAGCCCCACACCGTGGCAAAGCCCGAACACAAACACCGCGGCCCGCGTATCAATCTTCACCCCAACCTGCTCGAAACCGCCCATATTCTCGAATGCCTTGTAGACAATCGAGAAGCCAATGATCGCGTCGATCAGCCACGGATTCACGGTGAGTCCGGTCAGTACGCCGCCCAACAAAGTCAGGCTGTGCCCGACGGTGAATAGGGTGACGTACAACACGATGTCGCTTGGAATTCGCAGAAAAAACAGTACGCCCAAGAGGTAGAGGAGGTGATCGAAGCCCGTCACCATGTGTTTGGCACCGAGGTACAGAAACGGCCCAACCGCAACGCCAGTCACAGCCTCAAGGTACTCGGCGTCGGTAACAGAGACGTTGTGCGCCAGGGTAGGCAGCGCTACACCTACCAAAAGGCATGCGGCGACACCGTGCAAGGGTCTCTGCCGGGAGCCGCTATGTTCAATTGGAATAAGCACAACAAACCCAGCCTATCGAAGCTCCGCACGCGCTGCACTGGCCTCAGCGTCAGCCAGCAAGACCAAGCGCTTGGTCAAACTGTCGCAGGAATTCCAGATTAAGGTCNGCCANCCGACCTGAGAGGTATTCGTGCCTCCCGTTCCCGCTCGTGTCTCAAATAGGTGCGGAAACCGGCGCACCCGTAGCTTCTACATCTCCAGCGCCGCGAGCTCAACATCGACGTCACCTACGACGCGCCGCAAGGCGTCGGATCACCTTGCGAACAGCGGGCTCAACGACGAGGTAGGTGTCGTTGTGCCCCACCTGGAGTGGCTTGCAGTCGGCCGTCCGGAGAGCATGACGCTGATTTGCGATGCACAGAAGCTGAACCTCGTCAGCGCGTGCCAATGAAGTTGGGATTTGCATTCCCTTAGCTTAAATAGGTAACTCGCTCGCCATTGCGAACGCGCCGCCACAACTCTACGCTGACCAGCACCGAGGGGAGTCAACAGCATGAAAGAGTTCTACACACCCGCGCAGCGTAAGCTGCAGGACCAGTTCAAGACGCGCGCACTAGCAGATCGCCTGGCCGCAATCGTAAGCCCGACGCTAGCGGACGACCAGGTTGCGTTCATCGAAAGCAGGGACATGTTTTTCCTCGCGACGATTGACGCCGAAGGTTTCCCGACGTCGTCCTATAAAGGGGGCGCGCCGGGCTTTGTCCGCGCTCTGAGCCCAGGCACGNTGGCCTTCCCCAGCTATGACGGCAACGGCATGTTCATGTCCCTCGGTAATATCGCTGACCTGGGTAAAGTCGGGCTGCTCTTCATCGACTTCGAGACGCCTCAGCGCCTGCGGGTTAGCGGCACTGCCAAACTACTGCTGGATGGGCCATTNCTGGTGAGCTACCCCGGCGCGAATGCGGTTGTGGAAGTCACGATCACCGGTATCTGGGCGAATTGCCCGCGCTATGTGCACAAGATGCAGCGGGTCGAACCGGCACCACACGTTCCGGGTACAGACGGATCTGCACCGTTCGCCCTGTGGAAGCGCATCGATATCATGCAGGACGTACTGAGCCCCAAGGACCATGCAGAGGCGGAGAAGCAGGGCCTGATCTCCATCCATACCTATCAGGACAGCGTAAACGCGGGCAAAGGCTGACCCAGCACTCATCGCCTTTAACTTGGCCGCTGAAACCGCTTGGAAGCGGCCTTTTCGTTTAAGATCGAGCGACGTTACTGACCGAGCCACTCATGACCGATACGAAGCCGTTTCGAGTCGAGCCCCTGAACGCNACCTTTGGTGCAGTGGTCACAGGGCTCAAACTTGCCGAACTAGACGAAGCCACTTTCAGTACGCTTTATCAGAGCTGGCTCGAANACGCGCTGCTGGTATTCCCAGACCAACACCTAACGAACGATTGCCAAATCGCCTTTGCCAGGCGATTTGGCAATCTCGAATTCGACATCTCGGCGATCACCAACGTCGACAAAGACGGCAAGACCCATCACGACGAAAAGGAAGACTGGGTGAAGTCCATTAAGGGCAACATGGGCTGGCACACCGACAGCACCTACATGCCGATCCAGGCCAAGGGAGCTGTGTTCACCGCGCATGAGGTACCCGGGGCGGGCGGCGAAACGGGTTGGGCCGACACCCAGGCTGCTTACTACGCACTACCCGAAGACATCAAGGCGAAGATCACGGGCCTCTCTGCCTACCACTCCCTCTGGTACAGCCAGTCAAAGCTAGGGCACAAACCCGCGCCAGGGACGAGCTACGGTTTCCACAACATGGACCCGCCGCTGCGACCCATCGTGAAGATTCACCCGGAAACCGGCGCGAAGTGCCTGACTATTGGTCGCCATGCCCACAACATCCCTGGGCTCGAGCCACGTGAATCGGATGAAATCCTACAGATGCTAGTAGAGTTCACGGTGCAGGAGTCGAGGGTTTACCACCACCAATGGAAGCCGGGGGACGCAGTTGTATGGGATAACCGCAGACTGATGCACCAGGCACGCCCCTGGGATATGCGCGAACGCCGGGTCATGTATCACTCCCGTATTGCCGGCGACGAGGCCTCGGAGTTTGCGGCTTCTGATGACAACGCGCCGCGCTACGTCAGCGCCTGAGGAGCGAAGCAGCATGGCACGACTCGGCTATCTCATACCGACCCGGGAGGCGGTAATGCAAGGGCAACCCGCCGCAAGGCCGCTGCTCGACCTGGGCGTGCGCGCCGAGGCACTGGGATATGACTCGGTCTGGGTGGGTGACTCACTGCTTGCGCGACCCCGACATGAACCACTTACCCTGCTCGCGGGNCTGGCGACACTGACACGCTCAACGACCCTTGGCACGGCGGTGCTGCTGCCGGCCTATCGCAATCCGGTCGTGATGGCTCACCAGGTTGCGACGCTTGATCAGCTAGCAGAGGGTCGAGTCATATTGGGTGTCGGCGTTGCTGCCGCCCAACCCAACATCCGCGCTGAGTTTGCCGCCGCCGGCGTACCCTTCGAGCGCCGCGGGGCACGCATGCAGGAAGGGCTTGAACTGGCGCGTGAACTCTGGTGTGGCGAGCCCGTAAGCTGGGATGGACTCTGGGAGATGCAGGGCGCACTGCTGGGGCCCGATTGCCACACGCCGGGCGGTCCTCCGATATGGGGCGCCGGTTCACATCCGGCCGCGTTACGTCGTGCCGGCACCATGTTTGAAGGCTGGTTACCCATCTGGCCGGATGACGCTGATGCCTGGCAGACCCAACTGAGTGTGATACGCGAACATGCGCGTAAGGCAGGGCGAGATCCCAAAGTGATCAAGGCTTCACTCTATGCAACCGTGTGCATCAATTCGGACGCGGAGCGCGCCACGTCAACCATCGATGCGTTCCTGGAGTCCTACTACGGCGTGCCGGGTCACCTCATGCGCCAGGCGCAGGCCTGTCGTGGCGGAGATGAAGGTGCCATCGGNACATGGATCGACAGCTTTTTTGCCGCAGGCGCCGATGAAATCGTCCTGAGGTTTGCCGGCGAACAAGAGCAGCATCTGGAGGCGTTTGCCCGCATACGCGAGCGCTTCGGCTGGTAGAACCATCACCACGGTTTAGTTCTGAAGACTTAGGAGTCCTTCATGCGTTCACTGAGCAATTCGTTGTGAGCTCGAGAAGGCTCTGAAAAAGCTACCAGTCCATTTCCATCATTCCTGCCAGGGCAGAGAAGACGCTATCGAAAAGGCACCGCAGTTTTTCGCCGACAGCACCGGCAAACCGAGGCTCTGCTACCTCGCCCAGACAACAGATAGTCGACNCGTCTATACACCGACCCCCGAGCGCCTCCACTCGCCTGGAGGGCGTGCTGCAGTCTAGGCGTATCAGAACAACATAGAGGACACTTTTCCTAATTCCCGCGGCGCAAATACCTTATCCACCACTGGAACACGCATACGCGCTCGGTTCTTTGCGGACCAAGGCCCCAACACCCCAATGCTGATCGAAANCGACCCAATCGAAATGGGGTACAACACGGACAAACCCGTGGATGACTCTCTCCGTACCAAGCGCAAAGGCACCCCGGATTTTTTGAGCCCGTGGTCCGTGCGGTACACCGCTTGAGCGCGTGCAGATCATTGAGGACTGGAACGAGAACGGCAAAACCCGGGAGCGGATCTTCGAGGCAGGCTGTGCCAGCAACGCCTAGATTAGCCCGGGCACCGACGCAGCTCAGCTCAAGGGTTCTGTGGCAAGACCCCGGGTTCGACTGCAAACAGAACGCGTTCGACTACGTACACGTGCTCGATAACCCTATCTGCCACCGGTAAAGGTGGGACGCCCCCCCTTAGGCAGACGCCGAACCCAGAACTGTCGCACTTAATTAAGAAACGCGCGTGGACCTCGCCGATCTGGTTTACTGCCCGNTAAACCCCGCGCCCAAAGCCCGGCGCTATGGAGGAGTGCCCCGATGACCCAGCTCAACAGCGTTACCGGCCCAGTCGATTCGTCTGAACTTGGCTTCACCCTCATGCACGAGCACGTAATGGTGGCCGCGAGCGGNCTATACGACTACTACCCCGACTTGCTGGGTGACCATCGCGAAGAGCGGGCGATCAAATGTCTGAAGAAGGCCAAGGCGGGCGGCATCGATACGATGGTCGACGCCACCACATTCGACCTTGGCCGTAACGCACCAATGCTGCAGCGAGTTAGCGAAGCGTCCGGCGTCAACATTATCAATACCACAGGCTGGTGGCTCGACGTACCCAGGTTTCTGAACGGAGTCTCGGCCAACCAGATGGCACGCGAATTCATTAAGGATATCGAAGAAGGTTTCCGCGGCACCGACGTCAAGGCCGGCATCATCAAATGCGCTGCCGACCGGGACGGTGTAACCCCGGATCTCGAAGTGATGGCACGTGCCGCTGCCCGAACCCAGGTAGCAACCGGATTGCCGATGATGGTGCACTCCTTCCCGACCGGNCAGGTAGCGCGGCGCCAGATCCGCATCTTCCAGGAAGAAGGGGTGAATCTGAATCGCGTAAAGATCGACCACTGCAACGACACCACCGACACAGAATATCTGAAGTGGATACTCGATCAAGGCTGTTACCTTGGGCTCGACCGTTACCCCGGCTCACTGGTATCCCCGCACATGCGGACAGTCACCTTGAAGGCGCTGATAGACGATGGCTACGGTAATCGGCTATGCCCCGCCCATGACTGCATCTGCCTGCACATCATGAAGGAGCGACCGGACGGCACAATGCCCGACGTGCACCAGTTCCAGGAGCAGAACCCGGACCAATTTCTATACATGCACAATCACGTCATTCCAGATCTCAAGGGGATGGGGGTCACCGATGAGCAGATTCACACGCTGTTCGTTGAGAATCCACAGCGTTTCTTTGAAGGNGGCTGACCCGAAGAATACCGGTAGGCGGGCATGACTATCGAGCTGAGTGCGGCGCAGCAACAGGCCTTCCAAGAAGACGGCTTCCTGCTCCTGCGGGGGTTCTTCCCGCAACGCGAAATCGCATCGCTGTCTAAAATAGCCCGGGTGGACGANGCTTATCTCACGAGTTTTCCGTACGCATCCCGAGACAGTCGGGGTCAGGCAACCCAGCTCTTCGTCTGGAGCCATCTGAAAGACGATGCCTACAGCGCCTANGCACGCCACGAACGCATCGTAACGCCCTGGGCTCAGCTACTGGGCGGTCCNGTCACGTACTTTCACCACAAGATGATGCTGAAGCAGCCCGGTACCAAAGGTGCGTGGGAATGGCACCAGGACTACGGCTATTACTACCGGAACTACCTGAGAGCCGACATGGGCGGCACGATGNTCGCAATCGATCCTGCGTACCGGAGCAATGGCTGCCTGCAGTTGATGCGAGGCTCACACCGCTGCGGGCGGCTTGAGCACACGCGCCTCGGCGATCAAAGCGAGCACGAGACCATGGCGGATCCTACGCGAGTGGAGGCTTTGATGGCCCGATGCGAGCGCGTCTACTGCGAGATGGAACCGGGGGATGTCCTATTCTTCCACAGCAACACGCTGCACCACTCCGAGCCGAACCCCAGCAACGAACCGCGCTGGGCGTTAATCACCAACTTCACACGGAAGGACAACCCGCCCATTGACGCGCCAAACAGTTGGGGAAGTAACTTCGAGGCCTGGGATGCTGGGCGCGTCGCTGATGCAGTCCGCCGTCATTCAGCGCGGCAGNGCTAGCCCTGAACCATCAAGAGCCCGAAGAGAAACNGGTTTGCTAAGGCCCCTNCACCACGACAGCCACCGGTTAAGCCGCACCACCGCTCTGGTACACCGCGACGCCTAGAGAANGGAAAGAGCAATNNANNCGGGGCGCCGTNATCAGGAGAACTGGACTGTCGGAACAACTGGGCAGAGTNNCACTCACTCGATCTCCAACCCGTGGCGGACTGAGGCCGCGCGGAACTTCAGGCANCTACCCAACGTTGCATAGAGGCGTTCCGGTCCCCTTCTGACTATCAGGCTCTCAGCTGCGCAGCACGCGCAGCGCAAAGTACTGCCACCCCATGCTCGACCTTNCCCAACGAGCCAGAGGATCCTGTCGTGTATTGGGATGACCAGATCGAACCGTCCGCTACGCCGCCGAAGCCGGCGTACCCATCACCAGTCCGGACAAGATTGTCGCGGTGGTAGGGCATCGAGGGTGACCGCTAGAGCCGCGACCTAGGTGCGTTTTCCTAAGCAGGCGGCTCACGCTGTTTGAAGCCAAAGTGCTCGAAACCCTAGAGCGTGACCACAATGTACGGTTCGAGTCCAACGAATGCCGGATGAATCTCGTAACCCGTAGCGAACTGCGCATACATTTGATGCACAAAAAGTTCCAGTTTGGCGAGATTGTCCTGCACGGCCTAAAACTCAATGAACTCTGCACACGCCTGAACGAGGTAAGTGCAAAACGCATCATCAAGGCCCTGATTCACCGCTGAGGACTGCTTTGCGAAATCCTAGAAAAAGATGAAATACGCCTGGAGATGAGGTCGTGCCCGCGGAGGCGTCGGGCGCGACTGCTATGGTCCGGCAAGCGGCGCGATGACCTCCCGCGCGAACGCTTCTAGATAAGGTTCCTCTGCGGGACCTTCACCTGAAGGCCAGGCCGGCACGGGATGGGGCACCACTACTTCAGCATCCGGCCACGCGCACGCTGCCTCGGTGTATGCCTCGCGCACCTCCGCCCACGTACCAGCGATACAGAAAGCATTGGCAACAGCTTCTGGCACGAAGTCCAATAGAGTCCCCGCTGCTGCCAGATCCCGAGCATGGTGGAAATCTGGCCAGACCCGCTGCTGCAGTTCATGCAGGGGCGGGCCATCCCAGGCCCAGTTAGTGGGCTCGAGCAACATCGGGGAGTACTCGAGATACCCTGCCGCCATTGAACGCGCGACCGCCAGGCGCCGTTCAGGATCGTCGCACACCACGGTGTGGAAGATGAGCGCATACCTGACGGAGGCGGGATCGCGCCCCACTGACTCCGCACCACGGTGCACAGCCGCAATCGCGGCGGCAACGTTCTCCCGATGGGTCCCGACCCTTATGAACACGCCATCGGCGACCCGCCCAGCCATTTCGAGGGTTCTGGGTCCACCCGCAGCAACCCAGACATCCGCGGATACCGCATGACGGAGCTTAGCAGGCCGCTGCGCGTCCACATCCAGAGCTTCCCCCGCCAACAGTGCACGTATGACGCCCACTGCGGCTTCCTGCTCCGCAATTCGAGCCGGGCGTTTGCCCATAAGTCTCACTGCTGTGTCCCCCGCGCCCATCCCAAGCAGGACGCGACCGGGGGCAAGTCCGGCAATAGTTGCAGTTGAACCTGCCAACACGGCGGGATTGCGCATGACCGGATTCTCGATCAACGGCCCCATGCGAAGCGTTGAGGTAACCCTAAGTGCATTGCTCAACATTACGTATGGATCAAGGGCTAACAAGGGTGATGAGGGAATGAACCCGTAGCTCCAACCGAGAGCTTCAGCCTGCGCTGAGCTCCGCGCAAACGCGTCAACTGAGGTCATGTCTAAGCGGTTGAGTCCAAACTGCATGATGGCTTACGCCGTAGCTAATCCAAGCTACATCGTACTCCTACGGCTTAGGCTAGGCCGAGTAATCAGCGTTTACTCACGATTGCTACGAGGCGAAGTTCCTGCAGGCGATGCACTGGCCGGAGTGAGTACCGACTTAAATCCCGACCCTGAATCCCAGCGAACAGAATGGCACCAGCCAATAGAGCGCTCAGTCAATCAGCCAGCAGAGTTCAGCGTACCTTAAGCCCGTCCGGTAAAAAGGAAAAACCCCCGATGCCAATTTAAAAACGTCGTAATGCTCATGTGCGAACCAGGAGTTCTCGCAGTAAGCTCGGACACTTGCAAGGAGATCAGCGATGACCCTGTCCATCGAACCCACTTCGAGCACTCTCGGGGCGTCTGTCAAGGGCTTAAGCCTGGCTGACCTCACCGACGATGAGTTTGAGGCCATCCGGCTCGCCTTTCTCGAACATGCGGTACTAGTCTTCCCGGGTCAGCACATGGAGGACGACGCGCAGATAGCGTTTGCNCGTCGCTTTGGTAGGCTGTCAATCAAGGCGCAGCCCTTCTCCAACGAAAAAGACGACGGCACCTTGCGGGCACCCGCAGATCCGCTGATGCGGCTCTTCCGCGGCAACGAGGGTTGGCATACNGATTCATCCTTCCAGGCCATTTCAGCAAAAGCCTCTATNTTGTCCGCNCGCAAGGTGCCGGCGAANGGTGGTGAGACCGAGTGGGCAGATATGCGAGCAGCCTATGCAGCCCTGCCGGAAAACGAACGCGTATGCCTCGAGGGCCTGCAGGCGTACCACTCCCTCTACCACTCCCAATCGAAGGTAGGCCAGGGTAATCCGGGCACGAGTGACGCGCTGAAACTACTGCACAGCCAACGCACCCAAAAGGACACCCAGCCAGGCTACCAGGAAGACGGNGGTGACCCGCCGCTNCGACCTCTGATAAAAGTGCATCCTGAAACCGGCATACCGGCACTCTACATCGGCCGGCACGCTTATGACGTTGTGGACATGCCTGAAGCAGAGTCGATTCGATTGCTGGCGGACCTGGTCGACTTTGCCTGCCAACCGCCGCGGGTACTCACACATCGCTGGCAAGCGGGCGACACGGTCATGTGGGACAACCGTTGCGTTCTGCACCGGGCCCGACCCTGGGACCCCGAGGAAGCCCGGGTGATGTTTCATAGCCGGGTTGCAGGCGACCCGGCATCGGAAACCGCCCCCAACAAGACCACTTAGCGCGCCGGCGTATCCCTTTGCCAATGCTCGAGTCCCCGCGTGCGGCTATGCCGATGACCCACGTTCAGCCTTAAACGCGGCCGCACTGGTAGGTTTCAGATAGCCGGCTGCGAAGTCGAACGACTCGCGAGTTGCCGTCATCCGTCACCTTCGCAGCGCCCGTATGAAAATGCCGCCGCT
>PAWP01000113.1 GCA_002714125.1 Gammaproteobacteria bacterium | reverse complement strand
CCCAACGAGGCGCGGGAAAGCTCTTCGGTTACGACAATCATGCCAATGGAATCTTCATGCTCGTCAGGCAGCAGCCCGCCGTAGCGGTTAGGTACCGAGAGGCCAAAACACCCCAATTCGCGGAGTCCATCCAGAATTGATTTCGGGATTATCAGGTTTTCGCGGTGGATAGATTCAGCGAGCGGTGCAACGTGCTCGTCGCCAAACTGGCGGAATGTGTCCGCAATCATGCGCTTTTCGTCATCGAGACCGCGAGCTCCTGGCTCACCACCCCGGTCTGCTATCTCGGAACCGAGTCTGACAAGGTTCAGCGTGCTACGTTTGTCCCGCATAAACTCCTGAACAGAAGCCGGCAAAGTTGGTTCATCCACGCCAAACTCACCCGGATTGCGGCCAATACGTTCAACCACCCCGGCCAGACAGTCGGCGCCTGCAACATCGGCAAGCGCCTGTTCGACCTCGCCCGCCGTGGCCGCAAACTTCAGCAGCGCCTGCGCTCCCTGGACCTCTGCCGCCGCAAAGGACAACTCGTAAATGACATGCTGGTGATCATCAAGCATGCTAACGCTCAGCTTACCGGATGCGGAGCAGATTTCATGCAGGTATTGCAAGGCGTCGGAAACAATCTCATCGGCAAGCGCGATCGCCGTCTCTGCGTTGGCTGTCATGTTTTGGATACCCGGTTCGCAACGATGTTCATGAAAGAGCGGCCCTCAAGCTCAGCGAGAGTGATACCCGTGGCAAGGGCCTCGTCTTGATTGAGCGCTCCGCAGTTAATGCCGCTGACGAAGAAGTTGAGCAGCCCCTGTGCGGAGGCAGCATCGTCAAACACATTGCCTACTAGCGAGGCCTGAGCGGCCTGGTCAATGAAGGTCTTGAGACGCGCTTGAGCCGCTTTGAGTTCGCTGATGAAAAAGTAGTAAACCGCTGCGAAGCGGATTGGCAACTGTGCCGGATTCAGATCCCAGCTTTGATATAGCCCAAGCGACAGTGAATGACTGACGTTATCGAAATGTTCCTTCCAAGCGCTCAGCACAACCTCGCGGTTCTCCAGGATCTGATGCTGGTCTAAGTCGGCCTCTGCCCCGCGGAAGGTCGCAATCGGCATGATGTTGGTAATCCCGTCCGAAAGCGTGACGCGACTGCCGGTGAGTGTTGCCTGCATCATCAAGCGGCAGAAGTCTGCGCTTGGATGCCTGTGTGACTGGTGCGTAGAGGCAATGTTGCAAGTGGCGGTGTAGTCGAACGTACCTAGAATAGCCGAAGACACACGACCGCCTGCCGCATCGACCAGGGTTCGCAGGTTGTTGCGTCCAGACGCGTCAAACAACGACTGGATAGTCTCGATCATCAGCTCCAGCGCGATCGACTGGTCTGCAAGGCCATGGGTCTGTTCGATACTTGCCAGACACTCGGACATGACGGCAACCTGCTCTGGCGCTGTGACCTTGGGCAGCGTGACTGCAAAATTGGGTGGGAGTTTGCCGCCGGTGGCCTCGAGCAGCGTCGACATAAACAGGTCCAACGTACGCAATGATCGCATACGGGCTTCTTCGGACAGCGACTTCACACGGATACCGATGAACGGCGCGAGTGTTCCTTCCGTGAGGCCCTTGGCCATTTCCCCGGCCGCCTGTATCGCATGGCCATCCTCCTCGTCATCAGCCCGGGCACCGTAACCATCCTCAAAGTCGAGCCGTTGGTCCTCGATCGGCTCTGCCTTGAGCTTGGCGTGGACACGGTGGAACACCGTCAATGCAATCCATGCCGCTGGATGTACGTGTTGCAGGCCGTCCGGGTCGCTATCGTACGCTGCCTCAAGTGCGGCTATAGCGGCTGAATCGAACGGCAGCGTCCCAGCTCCGTTGAAATTCAGGGCACCGGCAAGATCGATGAACGTGGGTGCATAGGTAATGAGATGGCGCCTGGCCAAGCCCCCTAGTTTTGCAACGGACCCAGCATTGAACAAATGTGCGCCGCCATACACTGTATGAACCGGTTGGCGCGCCACTGTGATGCCAGGGAAATCCTGCTCGAAACGAGCATTGGCACCATGCAGTTTGGCGTGCCAGGCGTCCAGTTGGGCGGCCTCAAACACGGCGGTCTTCTCATCTAATGATCGTGGCCGGATGGTAAATCATTTGGGCATCCGAGGAATCCGCACCATATGGCGCAGAAACATATCTCGGTAACCAATTGAGGGGCTTGCTGGGTTTCTGTATGTTCGCCGTCTTTGCCGAAGAGCTTTTCAAAGGGAGACAGCTTATGAGCGCAGTGTTGGAAGGGATCAGAGTGCTTGACTTCGGACGCTACATCGCGGGCCCTTTCTGCGGCACCTTGCTGGCTGACATGGGCGCTGAGGTGATCCGGATTGAGAAAGTCGACGGCAGCGAGGACCGCTTTACCACGCCTATTACGTCTCAGGGCGAAGGTGCCGGCTATATGCAGCTCGCGCGAAATAAGAAAGGCCTAACCCTGAACCCACGCAAGCCTGAGGGAGCCGAGATTGTCAGGAAACTGGTTGAGACGGCGGATGTGGTAATTGCCAACCTGCCTCAGCCGACCCTTNTATCGATGGGCCTCGACTACGACTCACTTAAGGCCATCAAGCCNGACATCATCCTGACCACGGTTTCGGCATACGGGTCNACCGGGCCATATGCNGAGAAGGTGGGCTTNGACGGCGTNGCCCAGGCCATGTCTGGCAACATGCACATGGGGGGTGTCGACGGGCAGCCTATGAAGTCGTTTGTGCCCTATTGTGACTTTGGCACCGCTTCCTTGTGTGCCTTTGGCACACTCGCGGCCATCATTCACCGTATGAACACTGGTGAGGGTCAGCATGTGGAAGGTTCGTTGCTGCGAACTTCCCTGACTTTCAACAACGCCAACCTGATTGAGGAGGCCATACTTGGACTCGGGCGGGTCGGCACCGGCAATAGGGGCCAGGGCAGCGCACCCGTAGATGCAATCCCGACCAAAAATGGTTGGATCATGATGCAGGTGGTCGGCAACCCACTCTTCGAACGTTGGGCAAAGCTGATGGGCGAAGATCACTGGATGACCGATAACCGCTTCTCAACCGATCAACTCCGCGGCGACAATGCGGCTGANATCAGTGCGCGTACACGCGAATGGGCCGCGGACAAAACCAACGAGGAAGCGCTCGCGATCCTTGCNGATCACAGGATTCCNTGTGGTGAGGTCCTGAAACCGGCAGACGCACTCAAGAATGAGCATGTGGTGGAAACCGGAATCTTCAACTCGGTTGATTATCCCGGGCTGTCTGGTGGTGCGCCCATTGCAGGTACACCCGTCAGTCTATCCAAAGCCCCGGGAACCATCCGTCACCGCGCACCCACACTGGGCGAACATACCGATGATCTGTTGCAGGAGCTTGGGTATTCAAGCGATCAGATCGAGAACCTGCGTCATGACCGGATTGTCTGAACCCGAGATTGGCGTAGTAGTCGCCTACTTCGAGGCCCTACAGGCCACAATCTGCGAAGCGGTCTCCACGTTTGATGGCCATGCAGGATTTTCACTGGAAGAAATCCTGCCNGAAACGGGTGGTAAGTCACGTCCGCGTGTTCTGGCAGAAGGGGTGCACATCGAAAAGGCTGCAGTCCAGTTCACCCATTCGATCGGTGACCAGTTGCCGCCAGCAGCTACGCAGCGCAACCCNGAACTTGCAGGCAAGGGCTTTCAGGCGGCAGCGATCTCAATGATCTTCCATCCGCGGAANCCGNATGTTCCGACNATGCATGCCAATCTACGGTTTTTCCTGGTGGATGCCTCATTCTGGTACTTTGGGGGCGGGTTCGATCTCACCCCCTTCTACCCGATGATGGAAGATGTGCTTCATTGGCACCGGACAGCAAGGGATGCAGTNGCGCCTTTTGGTGATGATCTGTACCCGGTTATGAAACGCACGTGCGACGAGTACTTTGTGCTCAGGCATCGTGGAGAACCGCGTGGCGTCGGTGGTCTCTTCTTCGATGATTGGACCCGTGGCGGATTCGATGAGTCCTTTGGACTGGTGCGCAGTATCGGCGATCACATCCTCCCCGCGTACCTGCCAATTGCCGAGGCGCGCGCGGCAAAACCGTACGGACATCGTGAACGCGAGTTTCAACTCTATCGCCGCGGGCGCTATGCGGAGTTTAACCTCGCCATCGACCGGGGCACCCGTTACGGAATTCAGTCCGGCCGACGCATCGAATCCGTGCTGGCCTCGTTGCCACCGCATGCGACCTGGAAGTACAACTGGCAGCCGGAGCCCGGGAGTGCTGAAGCCGAACTGTACGAGGTGTATCTAAAACCCCGTGACTGGCTAGAGATCGAATCTTGAACTTGACGTTCGCGGCGGAGCCTCCCAATACGGCCGCCAGCCTCGCGGCCTACAACTGTGACGGCATCACAGTTCTCGGAAAGGCCACTATGAGCACATTGTGCGCCGAAATCGATCGCCTGAAGCAGGTACTTTCGGTCAATGCCATTTGTAATCTGTAGGATCTAGGCAACGACAACGGACGCGGCGCCCATGGAGGCGGTTACGGGCTCTGCCGACAGGCACGGTCCATCCACATAGGCATCAGATTGAGAGAACCAAAGACTATGCGCAGCAAACTGCCAGGCGTTGGCACAACCATCTTCACTGTCATGTCGAAAATGGCCGCCGACGAAGGCGCGATCAACCTCTCTCAAGGCTACCCCGACTTCAACCCGCCAGAAGCCTTGCTCGACATGCTGGCGAAGTACGCGCATAGCAACTACAACCAGTACCCACCAATGACCGGTGTGGCCTACCTGCGCGAGCAGATTGCGGCCAAGACTGAGCGTCTCTACAACCGCAGCGTCTCTCCGGTCGATCAGATCACAGTAACCTCAGGCGGAACCGAAGCGATTTTTGTCGCTCTACAGGCACTGATCCACCCCGGTGATGAGTGCATCATTCTGGACCCTGCTTTCGACTCCTACAAGCCAGGAGTCATAATGGCCGGCGGCCGCAGTGTGCATGTACCNATGCGGGGTGATGATTTCCACATCGACTGGGACGAAGTTCGAGCCGCAGTATCTGACCGCACTCGGGCGATCATCATAAACTCACCACATAACCCAACTGGCAAGCTTTANTCCGAGGACGATTTTTCTGANCTTACNGCCGTCGTGCTCGACAATGACCTTGTCGTGATATCCGATGAGGTATATGAGCATATGGTGTACGACGGTGTACGACACCGCAGTGTGCTGTCCATCAATGCCCTGCGTGACCATTCNATAACGGTCTCATCCTTTGGCAAAACATGCCATGCCACTGGTTGGAAGGTGGCCTATGCTATTGCTTCACTCAAACTGTCGGAAGAATTTCNCAAGGTCCACCAGTTTGTAACCTTCACGACCCACACCCCGACTCAATGGGCACTCGCTGAATTTCTTGAGAAACATCCAGANCACTANCTCAATCTATCNGACTTCTATCAGGTCAAACGCGACGTCTTCAACGGCGCCTTAGGCAACTCGGCATTCACAATTGAACCTTCCGCTGGA
Organism: Gammaproteobacteria bacterium; assembly: GCA_002714125.1. Next base: position 14,655 of record PAWP01000113.1, on the reverse strand, counting down.
ACGTACTTTCAGCTTGCCGGTTACGCCGATATCTCCGATGTTGATGATGTCACAATGGCGCATTATTTGACGCAGAAGGTGAAGGTGGCCGCTATCCCAATTTCGGTCTTCTACGAGTCGCCGCCGGGCCAGCGAGTGGTTCGGCTATGTTTTGCCAAGGACGATGACACGCTATGTGAAGCGGCCAGCAGACTCTCCGAGGTGACCCGCGTTGACTGAGTCTGCTAAGCGACAGGATCTGACTGTCGCCCTTATACAGACAGATCTTGCCTGGGAGGATGCCGAGGCTAATCGAGAGCATATAGGTCAGCTGCTAGATGAGGTTAATGATGCGGACATAGCAGTTCTGCCGGAAATGTTCAGCACCGGTTTCTCGATGGCCTCCGATCGTCTTGCTGAATCAATGGAAGGCCCCACCGTAGCCTGGCTTACCGAGCGTGCTCGCACCACGAATCGGATCGTCTGTGGCAGTTTCATCGCCAGTGAATCCGGACGCTCCTACAATCGTTTCGTTTGGATGCGCCCGGATGGAGGCTTTGATCTATATGACAAGCGACACCTGTTCCGTATGGCCGGCGAACACGAGTACTATTCCGAAGGCACATCCCGGCTGGTTGTAGAGCACAAAGGCTGGCGGATCTGCCCGCTCGTTTGTTATGACTTGCGTTTTCCGGTCTGGAGCCGCGCTGCGGGCACGATAGATCTCTACCTTTTTGTGGCTAACTGGCCCGCTAGGCGCGATAGCCACTGGCGCACATTACTCGCAGCCAGAGCGATTGAGAACCAGGCGTATGTCGCGGCTGTGAACCGAATCGGGGTTGACGGCAACGGGCTCGAATACTGTGGTAGCAGCCTTGTCTCAGACTTTAACGGAGAGATGCGTGCAGATCTCGGTAACCGCAGCACCATTCAGAATGTGGTCCTGCAGTTCAGCTCTCTTGTTGATTGGCGGCGCAGCTTCCCAGCACACCTCGATGCAGACGACTTTTCGCTGAGCTAGCGAGCCGGTGTCTAAACCCCATTGGCCAGTCGTGCTTCAAGTGTAGATCCGGTCCTATTTCATTACTTGAACGGTTTCATCTTGTTCAGAAGCCGGTTCGGGTCCGAACCCGGCGATTTCGCCACTGCCGCATCCACCATCTTGTCATACTTTGGATCAAGGCCTGCAAGCTGGCTAGACAGGTCTCTCTTGACTGCGATGCGGGACAAAATTTTGGTCAGATTCTTTCCATTGCAGGCTTTACAGCGGACGTCTTCTCTTCGAGTAGTGCTGCGAAAGAGGTGGCTTGAGACCACGCCGCAGTCGTCGCATTCGAACTCATAGAATGGCATCTGAATTAGCGCAACGAGCGGAACAATGCGTCAAAGGTTCGATGGTAGCGAGAGAAGTTTAGTCTGCGGAGTGGGTCCGTACCGGTAACAATCGGATCGCGTACATCTATATCGGCCAGACCCTTCTCGCGTTTCGTACCAAGTGCTCGAAGATATTTAGCCCAACCCTCAGGCGGCATTTCAATCGCAAAGTCCAGGCTCGCAAGGTCCCGCTTTCTGGCCAACCTAACCGCTGTGCACTCAAACGCATCAAACAGCACGGTGTAACGGCGACGTCCCGCGCATACGCCGAAGCGCGCATCGCACGTACCCAGTCGCTGCAGCTCTCCTGAGGCGTTCAATGCCGTCGCTGCCGCCTGCAGGTCTTTCAGGTTGAATTCAGTAACGGGCATTAAAACCTCAGGGTCAGAACGTTGTTTCTACGCGGGCAGACGCATCAAAAAAGTACTGTAACGTTTGGTTGTAGCGGAAAAAGAGGTCCTCCTTGTACTGGTCGCCACTGACAGATTTGGCGAGGCGCTCGCCCCGATCTAAATCGAGGGTGTTGAGGGTGTAGTCAAGGCTTGCCGAACCATGTTCCTCAATGTTTTCAATCATGGCCCGCCAAAGGTCTGGCTCCATCTCAAGATAGAAATCAAGTGAAGCCAAATCTTTCTTCTTGATCGGTTCAGCATTCGTGCACTCTAATCCCTCCATCACAAGACGGAAGTACTGCTTACCCACCACAACCCCAAATGCGGTGTCACAAGCACCGCCGCCTCCACCGTGGTAGGACTCATCGTTGTTGAAGACCTTGCGAACTTCGTCAAACCAGTCGACCGATGGGAATTGCGGCACGGACATTTCTCCTTCGCGTGGCGTTACTTGTCGGCGTACTGGGCAAGACCTGGCACCAGCGCCTGTCCACGACCTAGCCCGAGCCATGTGCAGATCGCAGCATACTCACGCACATAATCGCCGAGTAGACGATCCACCTGACGCATGCCTTTACGTGCTGCACCTTTGATCCCTCCTGCAAAGAGAATAGCGAGTGCTTCCCGCAAGACCGGGTCGGCCAGTTCGCGCACAAACACGCCCTCTCCAATCGCTAGCACCTGCTCAAGGATCAGTCCCTGGTCCTCCTGCTGATTGATGGCGTAACGGAGGTGATCCAATGCATAAGCGAGATGACGGGACTTGTCCTGAATGCAGCGGGAGAAAATCTCACGTTCGGCTGCACTGTGCGCAAACTTGAGGCCATGACGGTACAGAGTCAGAGTGAACAAACCTCGAAGCAGGTGCAACTGCGCAACGGTCTCGGTCCAGCCCCCGCGGCTTTCCAGCACCATCCGATTAACGTAGCCCCTGGACTCCAGCCCTAGCCCCCCACCATTGGACAATGCGCGCTTACGGAAAACTTCAAAGTGACGGGTCGCGTCAAAGGTCTCGGTAGCAAGGAACTGTTTGACTTCGTGATAACCGTAGGAGAGGTCTTCCTGCCACTGCGCAATCGTCTCAATCTCAACGTTGGCATGCTGGATGAGTTCGGTACAAAGCTGGCACATGGCGATCTCAACGTCCTCTGCCAAAGGCTCCAGCGTGTCCCAAGGCACATCGGTAGCTGGAATCCAGCGGCGCGAAATTGCCTCTTCGTATAGGTCCGCAGCATTGTCGGCCCAGACGTTGTGTTTACTGCGTTCGGAGTAACCAATCGGCGGAATCCCACCTCGACCCGCCATCGATCCGCGGGGCATTCGGGTCTGATCTTCCCAGTGCTCGGGGATTTCGCCGTAAAATCCAACGTTCAGCCCCCCCAAGGTCATCCCTTTAGGACCGGGCAGCACGCGGGTATTCCACTGGTGGCTCTTGCCCATCCACTTGAGGTTGGGCTCAGGAATCTGGAGCTCATCCTCAGACATCTGTTCGATGCGGCGTCTGAGGCCCTCCTCCCGGCGTTGTTTGACAGCCATCAGGCAGCCTGAGCGAACTTAAGGAGTTCGGGCGAGGAGCGCCCGTTGTCGAACCGTTCGCCGAAGCCAGATGAACGCACACGTTGCATGTATTCGCGCACCTGACGTTTGCGGATGGCCATCAGCTTTCGCATACCTTCGTCATAGTGATCGCGACCACCGCCTAGCATGATAGCCATGGCCTCAGATGTAGATGACTGCAGCGCGGCGGGATTGGTCTGTCCTGCCAGCAGGCCCCGTTCGCCTTCGTCAAGGTAGGAGTGAATCTCTTCGCGGCGTTCCGGTGCTGTGTCGTTCAGGTAGCGCATGTGCATCACACCAAAGGCGACGTGACGGGCTTCATCCTGAGCGCAGAGTCGGTATATGTATTTCTCGGCATCGTTGTAGGCCATCAACTCGCCCATACGAAAGATCGAGAGCACTGCGCCCTCACCCGATACGTGCAGCCGGGAAGACATCTCAGTGAAGTCTCTCGACATATCGATGCTGCCAACAATCCCGCTGGTGCCACCGGTACGCTGCATGAGCCCGCCTCCATTGGCAAGGGCGCGTTTGCGAAACACGTCCATATGACGCGACTCGTCCATTACCTGGGCCAATAGCACCATGCGCGCTTCGAAGTAGTCAGGCGTGGTATTCGCAATCCACTTGGCGGGCACGTCGCCAGCAACAAACTCGACTTCCGTAAGGAACGTCGCAAGTTGACACTGAGCCTGCTCAATGTCGTCGGGCAACTGCTGCACAGTGTCCCAGGGGATGTCCGTTGCCGAACTCCACTGACGCTGGAGCGCTTCTTCGTACAATAACGCGGCGTTTTCGAGCCAAATCTCTTTCTTTTCACGGATTTCGTAACCGCCGATTCGGAAGCTGTCTTCCCGCGCGGCCGCGCCCCGCGGGCGCCCTGTCATGTTGTCGCTCTCGACGGGAGCCTCGCCATAACTGCCTACGGAGATGTCGGCGAGGGTCAGGCCAGAGCGACCCGCTGTGGCCGTGTTGCCCCAATCGCCGCGCTGATCCATCCAAGACAGATCAAGCCCGTCATTGCGCGAGCTCGACACGCCCTTTTTCGCCTTTGTCTTACTCATTGATTGCCCCCGGTCCGCCTTCGGCGCGACATCTTCTATAAATGTACTACTATGCGGCTCACCCTATAGGTCCTCCATGCCCACCGTCAACTTTTCATCGACACTCTCAGATGCCGGAAAACCCCGATNCCGAAAGCGATCCCTGGGATGATAATGTCTCAGTATTCCGCGACGATTGCCGCGCTAAACGGAGACTGGGNTGCCATGCCTGNACTGCAAATTCCTCGAGCCCACAGCAACGCGTGGAATGACCATCTAACCACNGNTCATGACAATTACTANTCCGCCTGGACCTNCGGGCTGAGCTCNNGCAACGGCGAGGACGCCTTCGGTNNGGTTTGCGCGATNATGCTTTGCGGNTGCGCNNACCTTTGGNAAGCCGNCGCCGGCTGAGACAGGACAAGTGCTACNCGAACTGGGCCTTGCCCTCGGCTTTCTTGGCGGTCCAATGCGGCTGCTGACCAGCTACATCTTNTTGGCGGGAGTCGGCACTACGCTCTCAGCGCTCGCAACTTGGTANCTGCTGCCAAAGCTCTGGCACCTGCTGCCGACCGACCAGGGGCGCGAGTTTGNGGTGGATGCAGAGAAGAGCATCGGCAAACCGGTTTCAGGCGGCCTGGTCTTCATCCCGGTGTTCGTCGTGGTGACGCTGCTAGCGGTGCCGTTTGACCTGAGGTTTCTAGAACTCATGGGCTGTGTGCTGGTAGCGATGATGGTGGGCTACTACGACGACTCTGCTCAGGGTGGCTGGAGCGAGTACCTGTTGGGTGCGGTAGATCTTGGGGTCGCGGTAGTAGCATCGATGATCATCTGTCAGATGCAGGACTTCACGATCTGGCTGCCACTTTATAAAGAAGCGTTGGTGGTCCCACCCATGATATTTGTGCCCTGTGCGAGTGTGCTCATCTGGATTTCGATCAACGCCACAAACTGCACGGACGGGGTAGACGGGCTTTCGGCCAGNCTCACTTCCATGGCAATNCTGTTTNTAGGCGCGACGCTCTACGGCATTGTTGGNCATCAGGCGATTGCAGCTTACTTNCTNGTGCCTCACTACGNCCTCGGCGCGGANTGGGCAATCGTTNCNTTTGTGCTNGTNGGCGCNCTNGCCGGCTATCTNTGGCACAACAGCTATCCCTCNGCNGTGCTNATGGGTGACGCTGGTTCGCGGCCNGTGGGTTTGATGCTNGGTGTTTTNGCCCTGGCATGNGGAAANCCNTTCNTGATTTTGGTNGTNGCCTTTGTCGTCCTCGTAAACGGCGCGACCGGCATGGTCAAGGTCGCTATGCTGCGNTTCTTTCGCATTCCCATCTTCTCGTCAATNCGGTANCCCCTGCACGATCATGTCCGGCACAAACACGGCTGGTCGGCAACGCAGGTACTCGTACGGTTCATGCTGCTGCAGGCGGTTGGCACNCCGATTCTGATGGTGCTACTGCTTAAGATACGCTGAGTCCAATNTCCNTGCCGCACATCACCTTTGCCGCCGCCTGGNTACCGCTGGCGACCGGCCTGTTCCCCATCATTGCAATCAACGGCATNTACCTTGCNGCNGCNTTTCAGGGCCAGGTGCCCTGGTGTGTACCGTACTGGGACGGTTGTTCGTCTATCAGCGCGACGGGTCGTGAGGGTGTCGGTTTCTACCTGTTCAAAGGCCTCATGATTCCGGCAGCCGTGCTCCTAGCGGCGAACTGGTGGGTTTGCCGGGCCTGGNTGGCGGTAAGTTTNGGCGGTGTGAGAAGGGGTGACAATTGNANGCTNGNNGCTGGNGNGNTNGCGGCGCTTTGCCTTGTTNTNTATGTNGTGGCGCTNGGNGCNGCCGGAGATNATATGCGNTTGCANCGTCGTATTGGCGTCATTCTCTACTTTACGTTGACCTANCTCGCNCAACTCCTACTCGCCNCGCGTTTGAAGGGCACTGATGCGNTTGTNANNTGGCAGCTGTACCTGGTGGCGATGGTTCTGGTTATTGGCCTTGTGACTTTGATCCTGGACGCCACCTTGTCCAACTACGACGATTATGAAGATGCCTTCGAGTGGGTGATTGCGCTGTGCATCCACGTCAATTTCCTGCTGATCGCCCGCCACATGTGGAAAACGAGCTTTGGGATAACGTTTCAGACGCGGGGTTGAGTCGTTGATCGCGGATTTGACGCGCTTATAACTACCCACTAGCTCTAAGGACATACTCCCTTCGGGATTCTGCATTTCTTGAAAGTGGTCCTAGCATCAGAATCAACCAGCATTTGTATGACCCAGCAAAAGCATGGGGCTGTTCAACAAGTCCGCTGCCTAATGAAAACTTAACCCAAGCTAAGTTGGTCCGAGAAGCCTTTGTGGGCTAATCCCGTGCAAATACGACTATGCCCTCGCTATTCTCAGTACGTAAGGCCAAGACTTCTTGTTACTCCGGTGAGTTGTACCAACCTTGAAGCTTTTCCATTGATGGAAACCTTAAGGTAACTGTTAGATGCTCAGAATTTCCTTCGACAGATGTCGCATAGGTTGTTCGCCTTACCCGGGATGAATCTTCTCAAGGATGACAACCACGCAGGCATCGTCAACCGTCCAGTGGTCTCAGTTGTCGCGCACCAGTGAAGTCAGGACGTGGTCTTCCCAAACCCCATCGATCTGCAGGAACGATCGGGCAAACCCTTCTTTCTCGAAGCCTAGCGATGTAAGCAAGGCGCCGCTGCGCTCGTTGTGGGGCAGATAGTTGGCCATTATCCGGTGTAGCCCGTAGTCCTCTAACATATAGGTCAACCCGGCCGTGAGGCCCTCTTTCATGTAGCCCTTGCCCTCGTAGCGGCCATCCACCGAGTAGCCGAGGTGACAGGCCTGAAAGGTTCCACGGACGATGTTGGTGAAGTTAGCGACGCCTACCACTGCGTCTTCCGCCGAGGTCATGAAGGTTAAACAAACACTGCGTCCCTCACGAAACTCTCGAATGCCGTACCGGAGCTGCAGGCGCCAGTATCCCTCGGTGTAGTACTCTGCCGAGCGCCGCGGTTCCCACCGTTTGAGGCGTTCGCGATTCTCGCTGCGAAATCGAACCATTAGGTCCGCCCGTGCCGGATCAAGCAACCGCAGAACCAACCGTTCTGTGCGGATAACCGGGAGTCGGTCTAATGTGCCTCGTCGCACTACAGGGGCAGCCGACGTCTCAACCGCAGCCATCACGGGAACGGAAGTCGTCGTCCCCCATCAGGTTATCGGCGCGGTCGAGAAACTCGCCGTAGGTAATGTCCTCTTCCAGATCAATGCCCTGGTTTACACGCGCGTATTGGGCTCCGAGAGTCTGCAGGATGGTGTGGTTAGGTGCCCTGCTGTAGACGTGGAGCACTGCAGGACTCTCAGGCGAGGGCCGGCCCTGGTTAAGGTTCAGGCTCTCGGTCATACGGGTAGTAGCGCCGAAGGCCAGGCAGTTCACGTAAATACCCTTTCTTTCTCCCTCTAGGCGCGGCACGTTCATCAGCCTGACGAGCACCATTTTTGCATCCGAATAGGTCGACCGCCCCAAGTTGCCGAAGATCCCTGACACGGTCAGCACTATCCGCCCCCACTGCTTGGCCGTAACGATGGACCGCTCCCGACATTAACATAGGATGCGCCCATCAAATGCAAACCGGGTGCGGCCTGGAAATTCTTGAATTAGGTGTTTTCGAAAGTCTTGTCACGCGGGATTCCTGCATTGTTTACGACCAAGTCGAAGGTCCCGAAGGCCATCGGGGTATGATCAACAATCGCTTGTGCCAGGACCGGTTCACAAACGAAACAAGTGTTGGCAATTGCGAATCCGCCAGGATGGACAATCTAGTCGACCACATCCTGACTAGTAACGGTATTGTCGACAGCGCCGCCTAGGTCGTTGACAACGACTCCTGCCCAAACTGGACCGCGTGGGAGTAGCAGAGACTACGTCCGGCACTCGTGACGATGACAATCTTGTTCCTTAAATCCGAGATGACGAACTCCCACCAGAGCAAAAAGCGTATAGCGAGCCGCAGCGCCATCATAAGACGGGCGTAACCGCTTTGAGCTCAACCGTGTTGCCGTCGGGATCTGTGACGTACAGTGACGTACCATAACCGTGTGCGCCGTAGCGTCTCCCCGACTCGCTGGCAACAACCGCGTGGGCCTGTAACCATTCGCGTAACGCTGCCTCATCAAACGGCGCCACATTCAGGCAGAAGTGGTCAAGATTGCGCCCACCTCGCACGACTGCATCGCCACCCAGCTTTGTGCCGATGGGCACGAGGTCAATCAGCTGGGACCCTGCCCGGAGCTGGTACAACCCAAGTTCTGGCAATTCACGCTCAAGCTTGCACCCGAGTACGTCGCGGTAGAACGCGAGGGAGGCCTGCAGCGATGCAACCCGCAAGACCAGGTGATCAAGCTCGACCACGTGAAATGGTCGAGTTGTCAACCGACGCTCCGTACTAGTACGCAGTACATGACCTGGTGCTGCTCGAATCGACTTTGCTCAGTGAAACCAAAACCTTCATATAGACGCATGGCCCGATTGTTGAAACGTGCGACAGTGAGTCGGAATTTGCAAGGGGCGAACGTTGACATTGCATGCGCTAGGATAGCGTTGAAAAACGCGCGACCATGTCCCTGGCCAGTAAGGGCCGGTCGCATCCCAAGCCCAATATCTAGCGCATCCTCGGCATAGTTGCCACCAGCCACTTGTCCGTCGATTCCGAACGAGCAAAATCCGGCAAGAATTCCGTCGCCGTCGCGTATTGCATGAAAGCGCAGCCTGGGATCAAGGAACCCCTCCACATAGAAATCGTCCCTGCCGTCTTCGGGCGGATTGTAGAAGTCGTAAGGCTTCTTGTAGCGCCATTTCAAGATTGCGCGGGCGTCCGCCTCACGGAGGCGTTCTAGGGAATAGGCGTTCGGCAACGCGTTGTCTGAGGTCACGATCCAGGGCCACCTCGCTAGTAAATGTGAAGATCAGAGTGCGCGATCATGTCCTCTTGCAAAACTGGCAGCAACCAGTCCGCAGAGAGTCCAGCTGAGTTGCTGTGCCTGCCGTGCGCGTTCGGCGCCATCGAAACGATAGATTGGCGCGAGGCATGCCCAAACCTCGGCGGGGGTTAGCCGAAAGGCCTGCTCGGTCAGTTTCATGCCCATACACCAGTAGTCGAGGGAGCGAGGCGCAAACACAGCATCACCGAAGTCGGTCAATCCCTGTATGTCCGTGAGCGCGGACANAGTGTTCGCCACCGTTCAAGTCCCCGTGCAGGAGACATTTATCATTGACAGGTAACTCCGCGCATGCCCTACGCTATTCTGGTTCCAGGCGTNGGGCGNGTATGCCTTNCCACAGCCCGNAAGCGACCAGCGCCTCATATGCAAAAGCGAGCGAGCCCGTCGGGTTTGCCGAGTCCAATGCCGCTATGATCGCAAAATCGCCGCCGATCGGAGTTTCAGATGCGCGTTCTGCTGGCCATGATGAGCCATGAAACCAATACGTTTTCGCCCGTGCCCACCCCGCTGAGCCGCTTTGGCGGTGGCNCAGTGCCCATCGAAGGTCCAGCGATGCTCGCCGGGCCTCGCCGCCGCAGCAATACGATGGCGGGTATGCTGAGAGTGGCTGAGAACGAAGGGGCGGAAATCGTTCCCGTGATTGCGGCCGGTGCGCCTCCGTCCGGTCCTGTTCACGACGATGCTTTTGAGTACATTTGTGAACTGATCGTGGAGTCTGCCGCTGAATGCGATGCAGCGTTGCTTGACCTACATGGAGCGATGGTTACGCAATCTCACCAGGATGGCGAGGGCACCCTNCTGTCACGGCTGAGGGCGCNCCACCCGCAGCTCCCGGTAGCCGTTGGACTCGATATGCACGCCAATCTGTACCCAGCAATGGTGGAGAATGCCACGGTGGTCACCGGCTATCACACCTATCCGCACATAGATATGTACGAGACAGGTGAGCGCGCGGCCCGAGTTCTGTTTCAGACGCTCCGGGGTGAAGTTNCNCCCACGATGGNATGGGGTAACTGCCCTATGCTGCCCCATGTCATGCGGCAGGGCACAGATGACTTTCCGAACAAGGCATTGCAGGGCAGGTGCGCAGAGATGGAAGCGCAGGGTGCACTGGCCGNGAGTCTCTTTACCGGCTTCCCCCATGCCGATATCCAGAACGCGGGGCTGTCGGTCGTCGTAGTGACAGATAATGAACGGGAGCTCGCAGAGCGCTACCGCGACGAACTACTGGATGCCGCCTGGCGGAACCGGCAGGAATTTGTTTATGTGCGGAAGCCTCTGGAAACTTCCCTTGACCAGGGCATCGCTGCAGCGAACAAGTCCGGCGATGGGCCGGTTATTCTGCTTGACCACTACGACAACACGGCGTCCGGCGGGACCATGGACACCACCGAGGTGCTCCGCGCGATCTTGGAGCGCGGACTCGAAGACGTNGCAGCGTTTGGCATCTTTGACCCCGAGGCTGTGCAGACCATGGTGGAGGCCGGTGTNGGAAATGAGGTTACAGTGGACCTTGGTGGCAAGTTCCACATGGCAGCGCTTGCGGAGCAAAGTCGCCCGCTNACTGTAAGCGGGCGCGTAAAGCTTCTTTCNGACGGCGCCTTCCGGGTCACCGGACCGATGGGTACGGGCGCGCGGATGGGCATGGGACCCACTGCGGTCTTGAGCGTGGCAGATCGGGAAGACGTAGANATTGTTGTTGTGTCNCGCCACGTTGAACCATATGACCTCGGATGTTTCGAGTCTGTGGGCATCAACCCGCTACGTCGTACNTTCCTGATGCTGAAAAGCCGNATCCACTACCGCGCGACATTCATGCATATCGCGAAGTCGATCATCGAGTGTGCTGGAAGAGGTGTGTGTACGTCCGATTATTCGGAACTCACTTTCGAAAATGTACGCCGCCCTATCTTCCCGCTCGACAATCTCAACACCGATGACTTCAGAGCGGGCTTTCCGGATCAGGATTAAGTTATTAGAAGAGCTCGCCCTGACGGCGCCGGAATGCGCCTGTGTCAAGCGGTGGTAAGTGACGATCAGCTGGTGGGAAGCCAAGCCTCCGCACGGCCACCTCGAATCGCTTCTCGAGGAGGCGNGCGAAGACGCCNTCACCCCGCATTCGCACGCCGAACTCAGCCTGATAGGCCGCTCCACCGCGGCTCTGGCGTACGATACTCATTACATGTGCATGTCGGTCCGGGTAATGCGCTTCGAGCCACGCCTCGAACAGCGGCTGCACCTCCAGCGGCAGCCTGAGCAGAATGTACCCAGCCCTTACTGCCCCCGCGCCGCGGGCGGCTGTCAGGATGGCTTCAAGTTCCGCATCGTTGATGGCTGGAATAACAGGCGCCACCATCACCGTTACGGGCACCCCGGCGCGTGCAAGCGCAGCAACCGCCTTTAATCGCCGACTGCCACTCGAAGTACGCGGCTCCATCCGGCGTTTGAGGTCATCATTCAACGTTGTTACTGACACGGCAACCGAGCACAGGTTGTCCTGTGCCATTTCTGCCAGGAGTTCGACATCTCGAATGATCAATGCGCTCTTCGTGATAATTGAGAAGGGATGCCGGTAGCGCTGCATGACTTCAAGTATCGAGCGGGTAGTCTCAAGTGAACGCTCCAGTGGCTGGTAGGGATCAGTGTTGGCACCGATATTGATCAGGCTGCACTGGTAGGAAGGCTGGTCAAACNTCTNCGCCAGCAGCTTTGCAGCATTTGGCTTGATGATGATATTGCTCTCGAANTCGAGCCCGGGTGACATGTCCCAATAGGCATGGGTTGGCCGCGCGTAGCAGTAGATACAACCGTGCTCGCACCCGCGGTACGGGTTGATGGACTGATTAAACGGGATGTCGGGTGACTGATTGGTTGAGACNATCGTCCGCGAATCATCCACAATCGTTTTTGTGGNCCGAGGCCTGGAATCTGGATCGTCCTCGGCATCGCGCCACCAGCCGTCGTCCACGAACTCATGCGTCCGCGTCTCAAATCGGTTATGAGGGTTGAAGGTGGCGCCGCGGCCCTTGATCGGCGGTTCGGACATAGACTACTTGGGTTCTTTGCCCATATTGGCCTCGCCTGCATATTGTCGACTTGGATGGTGCCAACTTGAAGTGGGTCACGAGGACAATCCGATTGGGACCGGTTGTCCGAAACTCAGTAACAGCTGCATGCCGTATTTTGCCATAATACTGTATTAATATACAGCATCCTAGTTCGATTTTGGGTTCAGAAAATGCCGGCTTCCAGCGCAGCAGCCATCCCTTTCCCCATTTCCTCGCAGCGATCCAGGATCGGTTGGCTTACCTCGCCGACCGAGATAATCGGCTCCTGGACCTCCCTTAAGGCATAGCCGTTTGCTATCCGACGCACCGCCCGCACCGCACCGGTACCGTCATTGCCTGCAGCGACAAANAGGCAGTACGGCAGCCCCTGCACTTTGCCCTCCACTGGATAGTAAGTGCGNTCCATGAANTCNTTNATAGCGCCNGACATGTACCCGAANTTCTCCGGCGTTCCGAGAATCAATCCGTCGGCCCACAGAAGGTCANCTGTTCCGGCCATTCGGGCCCGCAGAAAGCGGACTTCTAGGTCAATTGTTGGATCGGTTGCNCCGCGGCGGACAGCATCGGCCATGGCACCGGTGCGCCCGGTCTGGGTGTGATACACGATTAGAAGCCGCCTGTGAANGNTCNGGCCGTCTTGCCGTCCGGCAGCAGCCGTACGACATCCCGCGAGAGAAAACGGTAATTGGGCACATCCAAGTTGTGTGGCGCGGCCGAGTCCGCATGTGCTCTGCCCGCCGCATCGAACTGACTGGCATGACAAGGGCAGCGGAATCCAGCGGGGTCCAGCGCAACTTCACAGCCTAAATGCGTACAGTTTGCATAGCCNACAAACAACCCATCACGACGCGAGCGCCTTGGATTGACCGCGAACGCGGGCTGCTTTGATTCCACCGATTCACGATCCTTGAGCCGGGGACCCGCGTCTGCCGCGCGCAGTTCGAGCAACGTCTCTGGAGATCTGCGCAGGATGATCACGCGACGACCGAGAAAGTTCACGTANCGCGCTTCGCCCGGACCAAGGTCGCCAACCTGAACGTCGAGCAGCGGCACATCACTCTCCGGCAGNAAGGTTTTGACGAATGGGACGGCCAGAAACACCGCCCCAACAGCAGTGAAGCCTTGAACGATTCGANCCAGCACCTGGCGCCGGGTGCTCGGAAACTTTGGTCTAGGCACTAAAGCCACAGCACTACCCCTATCGATAGTGCAAGCGCAAGGNTATAGCCGAGGTGGACGGCGACAATCGCCATAGATGTGATCCCGATAAGTGCGNATCCGTCCTCTANGCACTCGAGCAAATGCGCGACGNTAANGAACGCGGCCGCCATCGCAAACACCTGCCACGACCCTANTACCTGGCCCGAAGCACCCTGCAGGATTCCACGGAACANCAGAAACTCATTCACCGGAGGCGCAATGACCAGGACGGTAGGTTTCGCCTACCAATCACCCACGTTTTCCATGGATTTCCAGGGCTCTACCGGCGCTTTGGGCTGCCCCGCCTGCAGTAACTCGATGGAAATGTTATCNGGGGAGCGTACAAATGCCATGTGTCCGTCCCGAGGGGGGCGATTGATCGTCACACCACCATCCATAAGTCGCTGACAAGTCTGGTAAATATCGTCGACATGATAGGCCAAATGCCCGAAGTTTCGGCTGCCATGTCCAAGCTCATCACCATCCCAGTTCCAGGTCAGTTCAACCTGCGCACTTTCGTCTCCGGGCGCAGAGAGAAAAACGAGCGTAAACCGGGCCGCCTCATTTTCGATTCGGCGCAGTTCTGTCAGNCCTAGCTTGTTGCAGTAGAAATCGACGGATTCGTCGATATTGTTTACCCGAACCATCGTATGCAAGTACTTCATTGGACACGCACTCCCTCTCTTGATCTCTGCGAGCATACGGTGCCCTTCCNGCCGCGTCTAGCTNGCGTGAAACAACTCCCGNTGCGTATATTTAGCACGAGGTTTANTNCNTAAGATAATAATAAATANNAATATNTATGCTCANTTTTNNTGGCNAAAAACTCTCCTGNNGACAAATTGACTAATTCGAGNCTGANCGATGCCNNTTGTTCANAGTGACAGCGGNGCTTCAAACNTATATTCAGAGACGAGCCGGACTAAGGACATGACGACTTCCTGGCAAAAGGCGCGTAAAACAGCGCGCCGGAAGGTCCGGCAGAGCGCTTTTAGAATTCGCGCCGCGTATAACGGTGGCTTCCTG
>PAWP01000112.1 GCA_002714125.1 Gammaproteobacteria bacterium | reverse complement strand
TGATGGTCTTGTGCTGCTCGCGCTCGTTGAGTCCGCTCCTCGAGCTGGATATATGACCGCAGGCTTTTGGGGCAGCTGTGTCTAAGGTTTGCAGACCGATTCGCGCGCTCGGCGTGAACAAAGTTGGCCAGCGCTTGCTGCTGTATGGCCGGGTCGGCGGTAGTCGATTTGGCTCCTAAAGAGCATCTGGCAGCCAAAGCTAGCTGTTCTCTGGTGTTGGTGCATAACCTGAGCATTGGGGTTATCCCAAACTAATGCCGTGCAGCAATACCATCAAGTTCAATAGCGTTTGCTCGCCCGACTGCTTTATGACATTCCGATGTGTACCGACCGGAAATCGTGCAGCGGACTGTTCAGAGGGGTCCTACATGACCTCGTCACATGGCTTCAACCAGCGCCCAGGCCTTCTCCGCGCGGGCTCTTACCTGTGCTTGCTGCTGCTCGAGCTGAAACTCGGAGCTGGCGATACCCTGCAGGCCTCTGGCGTACACGCCTTGCACGATAGAGGCGAGCCGGAACAGGTTGTAGGCAACGCAGAAGTTCCAGTTGGGTACCGGGTCCCTGCCGGCGTGCCGGCAATAGGCCGCGACATAGTCCCGTTCTGAGGGAATGCCACGCTCATCCAGTTCATTGATGAACTCATCAAACTCAGCGTGATAGGCGTAAGCGCAGTGATAGGAGAGATCACCCAGAGCGTGGCCAAGAGTGGAGATCTCCCAGTCGAGCACCGCCACTACTTTTGGCTCGGTCGGGTGCACGAGAACATTGCCCACCCGGTAGTCGCCATGGATGACCGAGATTTCCTCCCAGTCTGGGACGTTAGCTGGCATCCAGCGCATCAGTTCGTCCATTTCCGGAATGTCGTCGGTTTTGGCCGCAACGTATTGTTTGGACCAGCGGTCGATCTGGCGGGCGAAGTAGTTACCCGGCCGGCCATGTTTCGCAAGTCCGACTGCCTCGTGGTCGACCGTATGCAGTGCGGCGAGTACCCGAGCGAAGTCGTCGTAGAAGGTGGAGCGTTCGGCTGGCGTGAAGCCGGGGAGTTCGGATCGAGTGACCCGCCCGTCGATCATCTCCATGACATAAAACTCACGCCCGATCACATCAGGGTTGTCGCAGAAAAGGTGCATCTTTGGTACGGGCACACCGGTCTCTTGCAGCGCATGCATGACCCGATACTCGCGGTCAACCTGATGCGCCGAGGGCAGCAGATTGCCGGGCGGGCGCTTGCGCATGACCCAGCGGTGGCTGCCGGACTCGACTAGAAAGGTTGGGTTCGACGAGCCACCGGAGAACTGCTGCAACGCCATGTTGCCGCTGTAGCCCTCGAGATGCTTTGCGAGATACTTGTCTAGGGCGCTTTCGTCAAATTTGTGCGCCTCGCGCACATCGCTGAGTATGGGTAAGTTGTCCTCGGTCTGGTCCAGAAGCTCCATTGCTCAGATCTCACCCAGGAATCGGATGAGCCGCTCGTTTACAGCGGCAGCCGCCTCCTGCTGGGTCCAGTGGCCGATGCCGGGCAGCACAATCACATCTCGCAGATCCGTGACGGTAGCGCGCATGGCTCTTTCGACCTGCTCATTGAAGGGCACTACGTCGCGATCACCGGCCATAAAGAGGGCGGGCTGGTCGATCTTGCGGCCCTGGAAGGAACCGCCAAGTTCCCAGTTCCGGTCGATGTTGCGGTACCAGTTCAGGCCCCCGCGGAAGCCCGAAATCTCAAACCGGGACGCAAAGTAGGCAACATCGTCTGCCGAAAGCCAATCGGGCAGATTGTTAGCAGGGTCCGGCATGTTCTCCAGCATGAACGATGTGGCGGGTGGTAGCTCTGCGTTCGGGTCGAAGGCGCTGCTCCTTTCTCGCGCACCGCTGGCGCCGACTAGCATTTTGCGCATGGTTTTGAGGATGTCGTTTTGTAACTCGTGCTCCGCGACGCCCGGTGTCTGAAAATACAGCTGATAGAAGAACCGGTTACCAAACATTTTCGCGGCACTGGTCATTGGCGCGGCAGGCCCACGGTCGGTTGTAGGGACCGAAAGCGACGCCACTGCGCGGAAAACATCTGGGCGCATCAGCGCCGAGTTCCAGGCGACGGGAGAGCCCCAATCGTGGCCAACGATCACAGCCTGCTCCTCGCCCAGGGCAGCCACCAGCCCCACGATATCGCCCACGAGATGATGGATTGTGTACGAGTCGATCGGCTCCGGGCAGGTGGTTTCACCGTAGCCGCGCTGGTCCGGGGCCACCACGTGGAAGCCTGCATCGGCCAACGCCGACAACTGATGGCGCCAGGAATACCAGGATTCTGGGAAGCCATGGCACAGCACGACGAGCGGGCCGCTGCCGGCCTCTGCGATGAACATGTCGAGTCCGTTGCTCGGGACCGTTCGATGGGTGATTTCTGCCATGGTGTTGTCTCCTGACGGTTGATCGAATCACACACCTTTCGCGGCGTCGATGCAACGTTGAGCTCCGATCTGGCCAGGCGTTTGGCGGACCCGGGTCCGCTGTGACACGCTAGGGCTATGGAGCAGTCGAGTCATACAGTTCGGGGCGGCGAGTTTGATCGGGGTCTCACGGACATCATGCGTGTGGTGAGCGCATGTTGGCCGTTCGCTCGACCGTATCTGAAACACATCATCGGCCTTTACCTGATTGGATTGGTGCTCTCTGGCATCGCGCTCGTTTCGGGCTTCATGGGCGCAGATATCTTCAACAACAAGATCCTTGTTGGTGACAAGTTGCAGCCATTTCAGGCATTTGTCCTGGTGCTGGACGAGAGTTATGTGATCGTCAGCGACGATACCGATGCCGTCGAGGAAGGCATGGGCAATGCGGAACCTCCTGACGCCAGGGAAAGTGCTGGTACCGAGGGCGACACCGTCCCTACGAGCAATAATGTTGCCCCTGCTGGGGCATCGAACGAATCGGACGACGGTGAGACACGCGGCGAGCAGGCCATCAAGGACCCGCTCACCAAAGAACAGCGCAAGGTGGTGCGCAATCGCTTTCTGATCTGGAGCATCCTGGGCGGGATCGTGCTGTTGGGTTCGATCGCGACCCTGCCACTCTACGGCATGTGGATCTGGCATCAGATCAATCGAGATTTGCGCGTGCGCATGCTGGAGAATGCCGAGCATCTATCCCTCGGGTACCACGCCGACTCCCGCGCGGGGGATGCCATTTACCGTGTGTACCAAGACAGCATGATGATTGTGACAGCACTCGAGCGCCTAGTGCTGGATCCGATTGGCATGATCTGGGCCGTGCTCAGTGGGCTTGTGTTTATTGCCTTCTTTGACGTTTGGCTGGCTCTTGCGCTGGCCCTGGCCATGGTCCCGATCATCCTGCTCGGGCGCTGGTTTACCCCGGCTATGCGGGAACGTTCGCGGCGTGCAAGGATAGCCACCAGCGACCTGACCTCGCGCCTGCAAGAGTCTTTCTCCGCGCTCAAGTTGGTCAAGGCCAACCGGGCCGAGAAGGACATTCTGAAGCGCTTTTCGGATGACTCAGAGCAGGCGCTCGAATCTGCCTACCGCCTTCGGGTCGATCTTGCCTGGCGGACCTTTGCGGTGATTCTGATTGGCGTTGGCGTTCTGCTTGGGGCGGAGTACGTCATGGCCAGTTGGGTCATTATCGAACGAGAGACCTGGCTGGGCGCGGCTGCGGTGGCAATCGTGGGCTACACCGTCTGGAACTACGGTGCAAATACGGTTGCGCGTGAGAGTTTTGCCGGTTCGTCTATCAGCGTTGGGCGGGTGGTTCGAAATTGGTGGATTTCGCAGGACCTTCTGGTTGGTCTCGACCGGGCGCTGTATCTGCTGAATCTTAAACCCGAGGTCGTGGACAAGGGGCACCCGGACTCGTTCCCCGAAACCATTCAAGAGGTGACTTTCGAAGATGTGGTGTTCGGCTACGGTGAGGGCGAGTCGATTCTGAAAGGGGTCAACCTAACGGCTCAAGCCGGCGCGATCACGGCGATTGTCGGTGGCACGGGGGCGGGCAAATCGACGCTCATGTCACTGCTGCTGCGCCTGTTTGACCCCCGCTCTGGTGCAGTCCGCATCAATGGCACTAGTCTCACTGACTATGCGGTGGATGACGTGCGTTCAAACGCGGCCATCGCATTACAGAAAAACGTTCTTTTCGCGACGAGCGTGCACGAGAATATTGCTTACGCTGAGGGCAAGGTTGCACGTGAGAACGTGGCGGCCGCGGCCCGTGTTGCATGCGCGGATCAGTTCATTGATGAGCTTGACAAGGGTTACGACACCGAACTGGGAGAGCGGGGTGGCAAACTTTCGACCGGGCAGCGCCAGCGTCTCTCCATTGCCCGGGCAGTGCTGCGGGACACACCGATCCTGATTCTCGACGAACCCACCGCAGCGCTCGACGCGGAAACAGAACAGCAGGTGTTAAGCAACCTCTCGAACTGGGGCAGAAAGCGCGTTGTATTGCTCATCACCCACCGCTTGTCGACGATACGTAACGCCGACCAGATCGCCTTTCTTGAAAACGGCGTCGTTGCCGAGCTTGGCTCCCACGATGAACTGATGGCGCTACCAACGGGCCGCTATCGCGCCTTTGTCGAGGCGGAAACAGAGGGCGTTGCGGATGGCTGAAATTTTTGAGGCGTCGCCATCATACGACGACCGGGTCGATACCGAAGCCGACATCTCCTCGTGGCAGGCAGCGCGGCTGCTGGCCCGTACGCTTGAGATGCTGGGAGAAGTTAAGTACCTCTTTGCTGCAACCTTTGGGTTGGGTGTAGTCCGGTGGTTTGTGGCGTTATACATGCCCTGGCTTGCGAAAATCGTCGTGGATCAGGTGTTGTTGCAGAAGCCCTTCGGCACCACCGAGGTGCGCTTCCCTCCCTTCATGGATCCTGTCCTTGGGCTGACCCAGGGGCTTATGCCGATGGACATCATGCTGGGCCTGACGCTGATCTATCTTGGGCTACTGACCCTGTTCGGTCTGCGGGGCCCGGAAGAAGGTGGGCCCCCGGTTGCGCAGGGCAGCGATGCGGCATCTCAATCGGAAAACGCTGTCAGTGGTGATGGCAACTTCCGCGGTGGGTTCTGGGGCATTCTCGAAATGCATGTGCATATCCGCATGTTTCAGCGGCTCTCTAACGGTTTGCGCCAACGGCTCTTTGCGCGGCTCACTCATCTGCCCATGGCATCTCTGGAGGACCAGCGCGTTGGCGATTCGGTGTATCGGGTCATGCACGATACCTCGCAGTTGCCTGGAATTTATGCCCAGCTCTGGATCATTCCGTTTTTCGCGATGCTTGGGGCTTTCGCCAGTCTCTGGATGATGAAGTACAGCTATGGAGAGGTGGCCCCGGAATTGGTGTGGATATCCTGGTCGATGTTGCCAATCGCGATGATCGTCACGTTTCCCATGTCGCGAATCGTCCGCCGTACCAATCATGCCAAACGCGCCGCAGGCGCGGCGTCCACTAATTCCCTCGAAGAAACGATGAACAATATTGGCGCCGTGCAGAGCCTCGGCGGTTTCGATCGGGAGAAGGACCGGTTCGCCTCGCGCATGGAGGAGTCGCTCCTTCGCGAGCGCTATGCCTTCATTGTAGGGATTGGAATGTATGTGATCGGCGTGGGAGCGCTGATTTTTGCCAGTGCCTGGGTCACAGTCATTGTGACCGACGAGATTATCGACGGGCGCCTGACTCCCGGTGACTTTGCCGTGCTGCTGGGGCTTTACTGGGCGCTGGCCGAGGCGGCGATGGGTATCGGTACGTTCTGGATCCGCGTTCAGGGTCATGCCGCAGCTCTGCGCAGGGTGTACTTCTATCTCGATTATGCGGACGAGAATGCGCCTCAGGGCACCGCGCAGGTCGAGGGTATCCGACAGGGTGTACGGTTTCGGGATGTGAGTTTTGCGTATGTGGATGGTAGTACGGCGCTGTCCCACGTCAATCTGGAGTTTAGGACTGGCGAAATGGTGGCCGTTGTCGGGCCGACGGGAGCTGGCAAAACGACTCTCGCTTACATGATTCCCGGTTTTCTGACGCCCAGCTCAGGGCGCGTCGAGATCGATGGTCAGGACGTCACAAACCTGGACATTGACTCGCTTCGGGCGCAGGTCTCCTACGTGTTCCAGGAGCACTTCTTCCTTGCGGAAACCATTCGCGAAAATCTGATGATGGCGAACCGTAATGCAACGGAGGCGGACCTGCGTAGCGTGCTTAGTACCGCGGGCTGTGATGAGTTTCTGGACGGACTGTCCAATGGCCTCGAAACAATCCTTGGGCGGGGAGGCGATACTTTGTCGGTGGGGCAGCAACAACGCCTGTCGATTGCGCGCGGTCTACTCCGCAACACACCGATCCTGATTCTGGACGAACCCACCGCCGCACTCGACCCACGCACTGAGAATGCGCTAGTGGAGGCGCTTCAAAAGGCCAAGCAGGACCGGCTTGTTGCGGTGATCGCCCACCGGCTCTCGACCATCCGGCGCGCTGACCGGATCGTGTTTTTGGAGCAGGGCGAGGTCAAAGACGTTGGTCCACACGATGAGTTGATGGCAGACGCGAACAGCCGCTATCGCCATTTTGTGGAACTGCAGGGCGGTACCTGAGGTCACTCGGTGGCTTTTTAGGGCGGAGGCACCGTCTGCTCGGATCGTATATTGTCGGGCGGACAGGACAGAGCAGAGTTCAGGAGACAATTGTGGCAGCAACCCCGCAGTACGACGTGGTCATCATCGGAGCCGGCTTCTCCGGCATGTATATGTTGCATCAGGCGCGGGATATGCTCGGTTTGAAAGCCAGAGTGTTTGAAGCCGGGCAGGGTGTAGGCGGGACTTGGTATTGGAACCGTTACCCAGGGGCGCGTTGCGATTCAGAGAGCTACTACTATTCGTACTCGTTCTCATCAGAGCTTGAGCAGGAGTGGAAGTGGTCGTCCCGCTATCCGGGGCAGCCGGAGATCCTGACCTACCTGGAGCACGTGGCTGATCGGTTTAATCTGCGCCCGGACATCTCGTTTGAGACCACCGTTGCCAGCATGCACTTTGATGATGAAGCTAATCTGTGGACCGTGGGCCTTGAGGATAGCGATGAATCCGTGACTGCCCGGTTTGTTGTGAGCGCGGTTGGTTGTTTGTCCGTGCGGAACACACCGAACTTCCCTGGCATCGAGTCGTTTGCGGGCGACTGGTATCACACCGGCGCATGGCCTCATGAGGGTGTGGATTTCTCCGGCAAACGTGTTGGGCTAATCGGTACGGGCTCAACTGGTATTCAGGCGACCCCCGTGATTGCCGCGGAAGCGGATCACCTAACTGTCTTCCAGCGCACACCCAACTTCAGCGTTCCGGCGCGCAATGAGCCGTTGGATGCGGCAACAGCCGCTGACATCAAGGCCAATTACGCTGACATTCGCGCGCGCTGCAAAGCATCCGAGAATGGCTTCCCGTTCAAGACCATCGAGCGACTCTCCGCGGACGTGACCGATGCCGAGCGGGACGAGATTTTCGAGGAGCTCTGGAAGCTTGGTGGTTTCCGCTTTATCGCGGAATCTTTTTCCGACCTGATGGCGGATCAGGAGGCCAATGACAAAGCTGCTGATTTCATCCGAAACAAGATTCGCGGCATGGTGCATGACCGCGAGGTTGCGGAGAAACTGCTGCCGTTCGATCACCCTTATGCCACTAAGCGTCCACCTATCGACACGGACTACTACGATACTTACAACCGCGACAACGTGACCCTGATCGATGTTCGCGCGGCGCCGATTGAGGCAATCATGCCATCCGGAGTGAAAACGGCAGACGCGGAGTACGAGCTAGATGTGCTGGTGTTTGCCATCGGGTTTGATGCAATGACGGGGCCGCTACTGAACATCGATATTCGGGGCGCAGGCGGCACTCGACTGGCCGATGCTTGGGAGGCGGGACCACGCACCTATCTGGGTCTGCAGGTGGCAGGTTTCCCGAATCTCTTCACAGTTACGGGCCCGGGTAGCCCGTCAGTACTCACCAACATGCCAGTTGCGATCGAGCAGCATGTTGAGTGGATCGCTGATTGCATCAAACATCTGAATGCGAGCAACCTTACTCGGATAGAGACGACCGAGGAGGTGCAGGAAGAGTGGGTAAAACACGTTTCGGACATCGCGGACGAAACCCTCTACGTTAAGGCAAATTCCTGGTACGTCGGCGCCAACGTACCAGGCAAGAGCCGGGTGTTCATGCCCTACGTGGGCGGAATGAAGGTTTATCGGGACCGGTGTGACGAGATTGTGGCGAACGGGTACGAAGGCTTTGTGACCGCCTGAGGCGTCAACCAAGCCTCAACTTACCCAATTGGGTATAGGCCATGTCCGAGACCATGTAGTGCTGGGCTGATACGGTAAGGTCACGGAAGACGCGCTGCAGCACGTTCGACGAATGTACGGCGCCTGCGCCGGCCAGGCGTAGGCAGCGCTCGCCGATAACAACACAGCGTTCGTTCGTGATCGCGCACACGCCGTGTAGTTCTGCAGCAACTGAAGGGCTGTCGTAATCCACTTCGAGCTGGCGCGCGGCCTCGCGGACGCCTGCAGCAAGTGTTTGCCACTCCGCATTCAACTTGCCTAGTTCGAGCTGGACTTCCGGTTTTGCTGCCATTGTCTTGTTCTCGATCAGCCGGCGTTTGGTCTGCGCTAAGTCTGCCACCTCATTGAGGGCACGGCGGGCTCCTCCGAGCGCGACTGAGGCATGTTCGAGCGGAATGCGTGGTCCCGGGTTACCGGTCCGGGAAGAGCCCCGGCGCGCTTCACGGGCGAAGGCTCGGTGGTCCGGGACAAACACATCCTTCACCTCGTACGTTGAACTCCCTGAGCCAGACAGGCCCGCTACATGCCAATCGTCATGGACAGTCACCTCGCTTACCGGGATGGCAAGTGACAGTGGATATACATCCTGCGCGTCGGGCGCACAAAGGCAACTCGCACTGATCCAGCCAGCATGGTGAATCCCGCTGCCGAACTCCCATATCCCGTTGACGCGATAACCCCCGGCGACCGGCGCCGCTCGCCCTGCCGGCTTCAGCGAACCTGCGGCAACCGCCATGTCCGGCCCGGTGAATACCTCGGCAAGACCCGTTTCGGACAGACAGGAACCCAGTACCCCTGTAACCGTGTTGCCAATCATCATGGTCCAGCAGGCGGACATGTCAGCCTCGGCAACCCGCATCATGACCGCGACCTGGGTTTCCAGGTCGACGTCATAGCCGCCAACTTCCTGCGGCGTCCAGAGTCTGAATAGGCCCTGTTTGTGGAGTGCGGATACCGCCTCGGGGCACAGACTCCGGCGTTGCTCGGACGCCGCCGCGGTGTCGTTCAAAAGCGGTGTGATGCCATCGACTCGGGCGAGCAATTCGGCCTGGTCGGGTATGTGAGACGGACCATTCATAGGCGGATTGTTGCTCGTGGGGCCCCCAGTTGCTAGTCCGTTCTGATGGTTGCCATCTTCTAGATCGAGTAGAGCGGTCGTCGCTGATGCAGCAGCGCGTGCGTGCTGGTGCGCCGGTCCTTGGCGTTCTTGATGTGCAATAGGCACCGGTGGTATTCCGAACTTTCGATTCTGCTCAGCACAATGTCCGCCAGCGCCCCCCTCTGGCTTCGTTTCTTGCACTTTTCCGCCTGGAGAGTCCAGCACCCGTCAAGCAATGGCATCAGCATCTCGCTTTCTTTCAGGTCCTTCTCCGTACCCAGACGGGACCTTCCGCACAAAGCTGGGTGTTCATTGGAAGGTGGCAGGTCGCGGCGATTCTGCCGATTTACGGCGCGCCTGCGCTCCGACCGCTTTTTGAGTGCATGTGGAATAATGCCAGCCAACGATGAATGGGCGCCTGCCGGCGCGAAGGAGAGAGGGAGATGGCTGACGTACATTTCGGGGTAACCGTGCCGCAGATCAAACGGCCATGGGTGGCAGCAGATCGCGCCGCGCGTGGATTCGAAGACATGGGTTTTGACTCGCTCTGGGTATGTGACCATCTGTACGGGCCACAGTCTCCGCAGCTACCGATCCTTGAGGCATGGACGATGATTGCCGCACTCGCAGCTGTTAC
Organism: Gammaproteobacteria bacterium; assembly: GCA_002714125.1. The sequence continues at coordinate 20,600 of PAWP01000112.1, read as the reverse complement.
CGAGAAAGTTGAGATCGGTACGCTTGTGACCCCCGCGGGTATGCGCAACGCGGCGCAGCTTGGCAAGGTGATTGCGTCGGTTGACAACATCGCCGGTGGGCGAGTCATTGCGGGGCTGGGTGGTGGCTGGATGCCCCGTGAATTCACCGACTTCGACATGCCCTTCCTCGGGACAGGAGATCGCCTCACCCAGCTTCGCGAGACGGTTGAGCTGTTGAAACGCATGTGGTCCGAAGACGAAGATGAAATCGATTTTAAGGGGCAGTTTGTGATCGCTAACAATGTGGTGTGCCAGCCCAAGCCACCACGCAAGATACCGTTGCTGATCGGCGGTGGTGGCGAGAAGGTCACGCTGAAGATGGTGGCTGAGCATGCCGATATCTGGAACAACGCTGCTGGCAGTCAGGCGAACCTGGGTCACAAACTTGATGTGCTGAAGGGTCACTGTGACGCGATCGGCCGCGACCCTGCTGAAATTCGTATCAGCCAGCAATGCCTCGTCACAATAGCACCCGATGAAGTCAGTGCTGGCCCCATGGCTGATCGCGCGCAAACGCTGTTTGGTGGCCATATGGGCGATCCGAAAGGCCCATTGGCGATCACCGGCAGCCCGGAGCGGTGCTGCGAGCAGATTCAGAAGCACATCGATCTTGGCTGCACCATGTTCATGATTGAGTTCTTTGGCAAGGATACGTTGGAGACGGGCCAGCTCTTCGCTGAGAAGGTTCTACCGGAGTTTGGCAAGGGGGCAGCCGCTTAGGCGGCGAGCATCGCACGATAAGAAAACCACAAAGGAAACGCCCAATGACCATACAATTGCGTCAGATCTGTCTCGTAGCCGAGAAGCTTGAGCCCGTTCTGGAGGACCTCACCGCCATCCTTGGTATCAACCGATGCTTTGTTGATCCGGGCGTGGGCAAGTTTGGGCTCGAGAACACGCTGCTCCCGATCGGGCGGAACTTTCTCGAGGTGGTGGCTCCCATTGAGGAGGGTACTGCGGGTGGACGTTATCTCGAACGCCGTGGGGGTGACGGCGGCTACATGGTCATCACGCAGGCGGACTCCATTGACACCTGGCGGACCGTACGTCAACAGGCGCTCGACAATGGTGTACGGGTGGCCTTCGAGTCGGAGCGTGAAGACTGGAATCTCTGCCAACTGCACCCGGGCGATATGAAGGCTGCGTTCCTTGAGATCGAGTCGGATGCCCACAATGACTTCAACGGGAATTGGCACCCCGTAGGCGGTCTTGGCTGGGAAGACAAGGTCAAGCAGGATGTCACGGTCGACTTTCTTGCTGTCGAACTGCAGGGTCCCGATCCAGCGGATCTGTCTGATCTATGGAGTCGCGTGACCGGGGTACCTGCGCAGTTGCGGGGCACAGATCTCATTGTTCCGCTCAATAACGTCGAGCTGCGGTTTGTTGAGGCAACCGATGGTCGCGGACCCGGTCTTGGCGGGCTCGATGTGGCGGTTGCCGATCGTGCTGCGATCCTGGCGGCTGCCAAAGCGCGCGATTGCTACGTCAGTGATGAGCGTGTGGACATATGTGGCGTGCGCTGGCTGTTGCGAGACGCTGAGATTTAGTCTGAGCGCTCAACGTACTGGGGGAAAGGGCCGCACATGCGCAGGAAAAACAGGCCATGTGTGAGCGGCGGTTGAGCGCGCCTGCGATTGCACGCCAGCAACAACAGGGCGGAGTGGTGACCGGACGCTTGCGATGGCTGAACGGTTGTCAGCGGATGGGTGCCCGATGCTGAACGACTTACTGCTTGGCTTTGCACGCTGGCTGGATACCCATGCCTGGAGTACGGCCCTGCACGAGTCCTACTACATGTACGCGTGGATCGAGACGACACATGTACTGACGATCATGGTCTTCCTTGGTATGTTGTTCATCATCGATTTGCGGATGCTCGGGCTCGCATTCACTAACGTACCGGCCTCACGCATTGCGGCAGGGCTTGACCGGCCGATGATGCTCGGCTTCGTGGTCATGATCGTGACTGGCGTTATCCTCTATTACACAATCCCGGTACGCACAACCCAGAGTATCTGGTTCCGCATCAAGTTGGTCCTCCTGCTGGCGGCGGGACTGAACGCGCTCTTGTTCCGGCGCCGGATGCAGGAGTCCGTAACAACTTGGGACACTGATCCGAAACCTCCGGCTCACATTCGGGCGGGCGCCGCACTGTCGCTGGCGCTTTGGGGCGGGGTGGTTATGACGGGCCGTGCGATCGCGTACGACTGGTTCGACTGCCACAAACAGCAAACCGCGTTCATATACTGGGCGGCTGGCTGTGTGGATGAACTCGCCGCGCTGGGAGAGGTTCAGTGAGGGTAGTGGGAGCGTCGGTGTGGAAGTAATCGCATTCTTCGAGTGGCTGGATGCGACGCCACTCGCCACGGTGTCGAAGGCTTACGGCGGCGTGTTCGCCGTTGTGCAGATGTTTCATCTACTGGCGTTGGCACTGCTCGGTGGGGCGGTGCTTCTTGCTGATCTACGACTGTTGGGGCTAATGCTGCGCGATGTGCCGTCCGAGCTTATCGTTAGTAGCACACAGCGTTGCTTCAACTTGGCGCTTTTGGTGATTGTGCTGTCTGGTATTTTTATGAGTTCTGCGGTGGCCATGAAGCTGTATTACAACGAGATGTTCTGGGCCAAGATGGTTGGCCTCGCTTTTGGCGTTGTGTTTGTTTATGGCATTCGTTTGCCTCTTTTGCGTTTCGCGCACGCCTCGATTAACCCCTGGGCGCTGCGCGCGCTGGCGGTCACATCGTTGGTTGTATGGTTCACGGTGGCAGCTTCAGGTCGATGGATCGGTTTCTCCTGAGGAGGTTGTGGTGGACACAAAGAAGCTCCTTGAGAAGATGGCGATGGCGATGGCTTGTGTCGTCGTGGGTGTCGCGATGTGGTTCTGGTCGAGGCAGATCATGGATGTGATTGAGATGCTGCGCCTGGCGTACGGCTGAGTCCTGTCGAACTTCATGTAAGTGGCTTGTAGGACATATTTACATCATTGAGTGACTACGAATGGGCGAGAGGTTTAACTTTGGGCCAATTGTGTAGAACATGATCTTGCCTGCTGCGACAGGGCTGTCCGTTGGTCTTATCGTGAGAATCGCGCCGGCGGCAAATTATCTGAGTGAGTCCGGTCGTGCGGAGGTTGACGCGCTGAAAGTGGCTTACCATGAGAGCCCGACTAGCCGCGCGACATACCCAGAGCGTGCGGCAGTCGCGTGGCGTTGGTTGAGCACATTAGCTATGGTGGGCTGCCCGCTGCCGGTCAACATAATAATAGGGGTACGTCCCGTGCTGCCGGACCCCGTACGTCCCAGCCAGTTGAGCAACCTAGACTATTACATCAGGGAACTTACTCTTCTCGATGGGCAGCCCAGGGCGCTCGGCAAGCTGAGCGCGACCATGGGCCCGCATACAGCGCGTTCCCTGCTAACGGTGCACCAGAGGCGGGCTTTGGGTTCGCGGGCGGTTGTACAAGGTGGTGGACTGCTGGTGGCGGCCCATTTCATGCCAGGGAATGGCTGCTTCCAGGCGCATAATCCAGTGGGCAACAACTACGTAGCGATTGCCTCCAACCGCCAAGAGGTTGTTTTCGTAGCAGACGGCTTCCCCCGATTAGGGATGCACGGCGGTTTCAGGGGTGCACGACCGGCGCTGTTCTTTCGTCTTGCCAAGGGCCTTCTTGAGCCCGGTGACACAGTGACGCTGATCTATGGTGATTGCTCGGCAGGCGGTGGTGGCTGGCGCAAGGGGGCGGGAGTTACCGACTTTCTCCCAGTACCGGAGGGTCATTGCTACATGCGGGAGCGCCTGGTGAAAGATGCTGTGGCCTGGTCGAGTCCCACCTGGGTCGGAGGCTTCGCTCCGAGGTGATGTCGCTTGGTTCACTGGATGCCAGACTGTTAACGCGGCACGAGTGTGCCCTTAAGCGAAACGCTTGGCTTATTGTCAGCGCTTTGTTGATTGCTCCAATGGCCTGGGCAGACGATCTGCGCCCAATCTATGTTGAAATCGTCGAGGCGGAGGCCACCGCTGAGGGCGTACCTTATCGGGTGCGAATCCGTACTCCTTCGCAGGTCATGGCGCCCAATGAACCGCGCCTCTCTTTTCCTGCCGGCTGTAAGGTGACCCGCCAGGTTGCGACAACCCACGCCCACTGGCTCTGCGCGGATGCGCTGCACGGCAGGGAGATCACCCTGCGATTCACCTTGATCGAGGTGCGTAATCCAGCGATCGTGAAGGTTTACCTCGCGAGCGGTGAGTCGCATAAGATGGTGGAGAGTGCGGCGAAAAGGTCCTGGCGGATTCCACATCCGGAGGCGGTGCCGACCGTCGCCCTGCAGTACACCTGGCTCGGAACAGAGCACATCTTTCTGGGTGTGGATCACCTGCTTTTTGTGTTGTGCCTGATCTGGATTGCCGGGACCCTGCGGCGCATTATTATTACGATCACCGGATTTACGGTGGCCCATTCGTCGACCCTGGTGCTGTCCGCGCTGGAGCTCATCAGGCTGCCAGTGCCGCCGATTGAGGCAGTGATTGCTCTTTCGGTGCTGTTCCTGGCTGCGGAGATTGTGCATGGTCCGCGCGACTCGCTTACCTGGCGNCACCCTCTCGTGGTCTCCACCGCGTTCGGGTTGTTGCACGGGCTNGGGTTTGCCGCGGTACTGACCGAGATNGGACTGCCCCAGAATGAGGTTCTGACGGGACTTGTGTTTTTCAATGTGGGTGTGGAGATTGGGCAGGTATTGTTCGCCATTGCCGTAGTGGCGTGTCTGGAACTCCTGCGCAGGGCTCCATTGCGACAGGACTTTGTTAGGGTCACGGCAGGTTACGCAGTGGGCTGCATGGCGGCGTGGTGGCTGATAGACCGCGTAGTTTCATTTGTTTAAGTGGCCTCGCCGCGTGCTAGCTACTATCGCGTCGTCTGATTTACCGGTGCCATTGAAGAGTCGTCGTCGGCACGATGAGCGCTTTACGCCGGCCTTGCCGGTTCTCCTCCGGTCGCGGAGATCGCCACGCCACGNCGCTCGATTCGCTCGCGGATGCGAGCCTGCCGCTCNTTCGTCAGTGGGTAGTGCCAAATGAACGGAAGCGCAATGAATTTGATCAATGCCGGGATGATTGAATAACAAAGCGTAAGAACCAGGAGGGAGGTTTCCGAGTTGCCGTCGGGTGTTCGGGCCAGCGCTGGATCCGCCTGTGCGTCGAAACCAAAAATACCCACAAGGAATAGCGCAAGTGCGCCCCCGGCCGCCACGCCGCCCTTGAGCAACATGCCCCATACGGAGAAGTAGAGCCCAGCGCGCTGCTCGCCGGTACGGGCCGAGTCGATGTCTACCGCATCGGCCGCCATTGCGGCGGGGATGGCGAGCATTGCACCCTCTGTGCAGCCCTTCATCACCATGATGAACAGGAAGACTGCAAACATGCCTTCTGGGATNAAGGGTATGAAGGACGCAAACACGCTGTACCAGATTACGACGACAATGAACGCCNTGTGTTTGCCGATCCGTTCGGCCACCGCGGTCCATACAAAGAGACCAATAACCGANGCGGCGTAATACACGAGCAGGTAGACCGAGTACCANTCGCCCGCGTCGATGACATGTTTGACGAAAAAGAACGAAAGTCCGCCTGTCATGGCCCCGCCAAGCGCACTGACCGTGTAGCAGACGATCAGACGCATGAATGGACCGTTGCGGCGGATGACCTTCATGCTGGCGAGGAAACTTACNTTCTCCCGTGGGATTACCACCTGATCTGGCTCGCGAACAAACACGCAGGCCAGGATGACGGTAATAGGCAGGAGCGACCCCACAAAGATGCAGAGCCACACCAGAATCTGTCCTGGGTTGCCAGCCCGCGCAGCCATGACCGCGCCGAGTTCTTCTTCAAGATTGCCAAACAGGGTGTCGAGGGTGTTGCCGCTGGTGCTGAGGTAGATCAGTCCACCGGCGATCAGGGGTAGCGCTGTCGCGATGACCGTGCCCAAATAGTGGAATTGTTCGCGGCGCCCGGTGACTGTTGTGCGCTCGTGGTAGTCAGTGGTGAGTTCAGCGCCCCAGGCGAAGTAGGGCAGCTGCACTATCGTGAATGAAAGATAGATCATGATGANCCAGAACCCGAAGTACAGCAGGGTGGGGTTNTCAGGAGGCAGAAACAGCATGTACATGGAGTACATCAGCAGTGGTGTACCCGCTAGGATCCAGGGCTTGCGCCTGCCGATGGGAGTACGCAGCTTGTCTGACAACACGCCGATCANCGGGTCGGTAAATACATCAGAAAGGCGTGCAGCGAATATGATGGCGGCCATTGATATCAGGCTGATTCCAAGNTCCGCGTAGTGCGGTTGCACGTAGACGCCAACCGGCAACAACGCCACTGAAATCGGCATGTACATGCTGGAGTAGGCGTTCACCCGCCATGTGCCGATTCGCTCGGATCCTCTCTGCCGCGCCTGGTCCATGTGCNGCNCCTTTGTTTCATCGTGTCATCGAATGATGCGCGGGTACAGNGGTGGNGTCGGCGTTCTGGCGGGTCTCAAAGGCCGCCCCGCCACCGCCCGTGTGTTATTGGCNTCGCTACTTCNGCCGCGTATACCGTCGATCATTGAGCGCGCGAGGTGTCCCAGCTATGGTGATACGCTGGTCAGCGCAACCTAAAGAGAAGCAGTTATGCCATATGAGAGATTCAGTCGACCCAACCTCGAAGGTGCCAAGGAGCGGTCGGTGGGNCCGTACNTNCTTGCACTCGTAAAGAGAGACGTGGGAGCTGACGGTGGGCCGACCATGCATGTATTTGGTCCGGTGGCGGGGGCGCGCGAAGAAATTCTGCGCTTCGACTGCTTTCGCAAGGCGCCCCACTATCATCTTGGCATCAGCTATGCCGACAATCCGGTAGTTGCGATTGAGTCACAGAACCCACTTGATTGGGTGCTGGCCGAGCTTGGACATAGTCTGCCAGACTTTCTCGCACGCGCTGGTGCGCCCAATGAACTCACTGAGGGTTGGGAAGCCGAGTTGGGGTGTGTGCTTGAAGAACTGGCGCAAGCAGCCTAGAGGCGTTTCAGGCTCAGCAGGGTGCCCGTGGACACCCTGCTGAGTGACTCAGGAGAACGAGAGGCCCTCGAAGGCACCATCTTCGCGCCACTCTTCGAGCAGCTTGAAGAAGCGGATTGAGCCACGGCCGTACGGAGCTGATTGCGCAGCATTCGGGTTTGGCTGGCCTTCATTGTTGTAGTAGCCAGGCGTGCAGTCTGGCCCACCAAGGCCTCCCATAGGCCCACCGGCCGAGCTAAGGATCGTCTCGACCCATTTGTCTTCCGCCTCTTGCTCAACCTCAACCCGGGTATGGCCCGCGTCGAGTGCCGCAGCGATGATGTGCGCCTGGTGCACCGCCGACTCGTCGAGCAGGTGCGGGAAGTTTGCGGTAAACCCGCCCTGGGACGTGTTCATGATGAAAAGGTTGGGGAAGCCATGGCTGCCCATGCCGTGCAGGGTCCGGGTACCACTTGCCCAGTGGTCCGACAATCTTGCACCGCTGACGCCTATCACGTCATAACCGGATCGGCGGGTATAAGAGGTGCCGACTTCGAAACCGGTGCCATAGATTAGGCAGTCGAGTTCATACTCGACGCCCGCGACCACGACGCCTTTCTCGGTGATGCGCTCCACACCCTGGCCGTCGGTGTCGATCAGTTCGACGTTGGGGCGATTGAAGGTCGGGAGGAAATCGTCGTTGAACGTTGGACGTTTGCAGAACATCTTGTAGTACGGCTTCAGCTTCTCGGCCGTATCGGGGTCATCGACAAGGCTGTCCACGCGCGCGCGGATCTCCTCCATTTTCTCGAAGTTCGCCATTTCCATCATTTCGGCGACGTTCATGTTTTCGCCCTCACGAGCCTTGCGGAACTGGCTCATCATCTTGCCAATGAGATCTGTCCAGCCGTCGTCAACAAGGTCAACTTTCTGGGGTACACCGGAGATAAGCGCGTTGAAATTCTCCATACGCTCCTTCTGCCAGCCGGGTTCGAGGCTTGCTGCCCAGTCTGCGTCCGTGGGCGAGTTGCCGCGCACGTCCACGGAAGACGGGGTGCGCTGGAAAACAAAGAGCTGCTTGGCGCCTTCACCCAGGAACGGCACACACTGAATCGAAGTTGCCCCGGTNCCGATGATGCCGACAACCTTGTCGCCCAGTTTGTCGAGTTCACCGTCNGGGCCGCCGCCGGTGTAGTCGTAGTCCCAGCGGCTGGTATGAAAGCTGTGCCCCTTAAATGAACCGATGCCAGGTATGCCAGGCAACTTGGCGCGGTGCAGGGGGCCGTTGGCCATGGACACAAAACGTGCACGCAGTGCGTCGCCCTTGTTGGTGCTCACGATCCAGCGACGGTCGGTGTCGTCCCATTCGAGCCCCGTCACCTCGGTCTGGAAGAGCGCGCTTTCGTAAAGGTCGAAATGCCGGCCGATGTTTGCCGAGTGGGAGAGGATTTCACGCGCGTACGANTACTTTTCCTTCGGTATGTAGTCCAACTCCTCGAGGAGGGGCAGATAACAATAGGCTTCCACGTCGCACTGCGCGCCCGGATACCGGTTCCAGTACCAGGTGCCGCCGAAGTCGCCGCCTTTCTCGATGATCCGGATGTCCTTTACGCCGGCTTGACGGAGTCGGGCACCAGCCTGCAGTCCACCGAAACCTCCGCCGATGAGCACGACATCTACTTCGTCTGTCAGGGGGGCGCGTTCGATTGGCGCCTCGATGTAGGGGTCTTCGAGGTAATGCGCATATTCGCCGTTCATCTCGACGTACTGCTCGTTGCCGTCGGCGCGCAGGCGTTTGTCGCGTTCCTCCGCGTACTTCGTCCTGAGGGCATCGGGGTCAAAGGCGCGATCGGTTGCTTCGGACATAGGTCTCTCTGGTCTGGAGTTGCAGACGAAGTAGTGTACATCACGCGATTTCAGATTTATCCATGGCTACGGTAAGTCGATGTGGGTCTCGGTGCTCAGCGCGCGTAGGCTTATTTCCCATTGTCTGGGTCTGTGCCCGGCGGTTTAGATGAATCTCTAATGGGACCGCATTGCTCCTGTTTCGAAGGCATAAGTTGCGAGGGTACAGGGCGTGACGCAGGAATCGATTCCGGTGTGCGAGTATTGGGATGAGCGGCAGGGTGATCGGGCAGCAGGCAATCATCACAATGCTACCCAGCCAAAAGGCAAACTGATCCAGCGGTGAGGCAGCGTGCGGTGCTGCCGAATTCGGCCGAAAATAAACCCCGGAGTACAGTGATGGATACCCCGCAAAGAACGATTGCATTGCGCCGATCCAGTGACGGGTGTGGTCGAGTCTTGGGTCAGATTGCAAAGCCAAAACGGGTGGTACCGGAATGCTGCAGTGGCACTGGATGATCCCGAAGAGTAAGAGGTCGACTGAATCCGGCGCTTCACGGCCAAGAAAAGCACCCCTCATCGTCGCAAAGAGCTTTTCCCAACCGAGAAACTGATCGCCATAGTTGTCGGGCCCCTTTGGGCGTCGGACTATGACAGTGACCCGTATCAGCAGGAAGAACTAGAGAATCGTGAAGCAGCGTAAAAAGATGTTGCGGAACCTCGTAAGCGATGATGGTTCGGGATCGCTCGCAAGACTGAATTCACCCCAAAATCTGGTCCAGAAGTCGGTTCTGTGGAGCACCCCTTGCCACGCTTGGCGAATCGCGTACATGTCCGTATCGGACACCTCTGCGAATCCCAACCGTTGCAGTGCCTTCCTTGACTCTAGCTCCCAGGGTGCACCGTCGAAGCTTACCGCAGGCATCATGCATCCCCAGGCCATAAAGACGCTCAGCGGTGGCGTTGAGATACGGGAGAAGGCTAGGTGGTTCTGATGCAGGCTTAGCATGATCGCCTGCACCCAGGGGTAGTGGTTGTTGCCGTATAGTCTGATGTCTGGAACGTGTCCCTGTGATCTTTGCTGAGTGGCGTTGGGTTCGCATGCTGCCAGGNCCTGCCGTCAGNGTGGATGCTAACGCCGACAAGACCAGACCGCGAGCGCTGCGCTGGCTAGAAGGTCTCGCCCGAACGAGCCCGTTTCACTTCTCTGGTAGTGCCATTCCAGAGGCCCACAGGCAGCCGGCCTGGGAACCGTGGACTAGTGGTCCGGCATCCTGGCTTCAGGCACAGCGCGGCGTGCTGGGTGTCGCNGCTTCCCAACAGAGTTTCTTGTGCGAGTGTTTGGGTTTTATATTCTTATATAAATCAGTATATTGCGAAAATATTTGGATGCCGGGTCTAGATTTGGCCGTTTCAGCCCAAGCAGTGACGCCGGATTGTCTGCCGCAACGGTTGGCGGACATGGAACTGGTGGGGTATCTAGAACGCTGGTGTCTGCAGCCGCGGAGTAGCAGGGGCAATCACTACCTTCACCATATCCTCACTGGTGATGAACCGGTGATGCATGACCATCCGTGGGATTTCGAGAGCGAAATTCTGTTGGGTGGCTACCTCGAGATGACCGAGGTGGGGTTAGTGCAGCGCAACGCGGGCACCGTCTACNGTAAGGCGGCGGCCGACTTNCATTACATTGTCTCAGTCCTGCCTGATACCTGGACACGCATCCGAACGGGTCCCAAANTCAGGGATTGGGGGTTTGTCCACGGCGGTGAATGGGTGTCGCACATTGCCTATGGCGGACGCNGNATGCAGGCGGTCTACCGCAACGGATATGCGGAGGGCAGCCTCGCGGGGTAAAAGCAAAGAAGGCCGCGTTTTGCANTCTTTGCTTNGCAGAGGACTTCAAGGCCATCGTGCGCGGTGGTGGCTACTACCGCGGNGNAAAACGCAAAGCGCCACTAACTTGCTTTGGNTACNTTGCCTTGCGGTAGGACGATCGCAAGGCTCATGGTNAANNNGGCAGATTGCGGAATGAGCTTTCAGNAGTAACTGGTTGTCGACTGNAGTGTTAGGAAGTTGACTTAGACGAAACCAATTGCAGTCTTATGGTGGCAGCGCAGAGTTGGTCTGCAGCCTTGTCGCCGCCAAATAGATANTAGGAACGCAGCTTAGGTNCCCCATAGGGCGCGTGCGTCAGCGTCTAGTGCNGCGTCTGCAACCCAACTCTCCGCATCAAGTACCAAGCTCATCCGATCCGTNTCTGAGTAACTGGGCCATTCNGGAAGACCGGCTCCATTCGGATTACCGGTACGTGCAAAGNCAAGTACAGTGTCNGACCAGCGTCNGGCCAGGTCCCTCACGATTGGGTCGTCGCCGTCATGGAAGGCGTTTGCAGCGTTTACGCCGACGAACGAATTGAACGTGAATGCGATTTCGCAGCCGTGCGTGGCGCCGAGTGCACCCCCCATCGCGGTTGACGGTAGGTCGAAGCGGTAGAGCCATCCTCCGGCACCTGCGGCGGTCGCGGCCTCTGCATTGTCGATCGACGCGCGCCGGAACATGTCCAACCAGATCCTTTCATATATTCCTCGATCGTCGAGATCAGGATGGGCGGCTTGCAAGCGCTTTATGTAAGTGTCCGGATCTGCGCCGTGCAGCGTTGCAGACGCTAGGTTTCTGCCCAACGTGTTGAGCACGGCCGCGAAGTCAGGAGTTTCGCTCGCCCCCATCGAGCTGAATAAAGTGCCCTCGTCGTGGTTGGATCCTGCTATGTAGGGCACCGCCGTAGGCCCTTTTTCGGCCATGGCCTGCTCGGTTGGCCTGGTAACAACAACGCCATCCACCGAGGAACCGGAGCCACCAATTCCCGTCTTGATCTGCAGGGCGAGCACATCGGCTGCGGGCATGCCGAGCAAGGTGCCTAGAAGTTCGTCTGGCGCGATGCCCAATGCATTCGAAAGCGGCGTTCGAAAATCGGCAGGCGGGGTCGAGGGCGTGCCGCCACTGTGCGCTATCGCGCGGTGGTAGAGTCCATCCGCAGCCGGGGCTGCGATCACCGCATTGACGGAGTGGCCACCAGCGGATTCACCGAATATTGTTACGTTCCCTGGATCTCCACCGTAGTCAGCAATGTTCTCCCGCACCCACTCGAGAGCGAGAATTTGATCCCGGATGCCATTGCTAGCTGAACCTGCATACGCCTCGCCGTAGGCGGAAAGGTCCAGGAAGCCAAAAAGACCGAGTCGGTAGTTGACGGTCACGACGACTACATTGCCCTGGTTTACGAGCACCGAGCCGTCATATTGGTTGGCGCTGCCCATGGTGAAGGCACCGCCGTGGATCCAGACGAGCACCGGGCGCGAGCCGGTACCCCCCGTATCAGGTCCTGCCGCAGGCGTGTAGACGTTCAATACGAGGCAGTTTTCGTTCTGGGTGCCATTGGGTGTAGACATGATCGGACTTTCTGGCTGCAGTGCTTGATGACCCCACCTTGTTCCATCATGTGGAGTGGTCCAGGGCGTGATGGGAAGCGGTGCTCGAAAGCGCAGATCGCCCAATGGGGGTTGTGCAAAGGGAATCCCTAAAAAGGTGCTTACCCCGTTGGTGTTTGTGCCGGTTAAGGGGCCTAGGCGAGTGTCAACGGTTATCACGGAATTTACTCCAATTTTCAGGCGATGCTGAATATAGCCAGTGGTTATTGCTGTGATTTTGGCGTTCCACAAATGCCGTCTGCTCGCAAAAAGATGCGCGGGTCGGGCGACCTGATGCCTTATAGTAGAGCATTCAGGTGGCATAACTGTGCGTCCCATGATTGAGCGTGATTCGTCAGGCACCGAGACGGCGTCTGAAGGCAAGAATCTGAACTCGAACGAGGCGGTTGCCAAAGGGTCGGAGAGCCCGCTTGCCCTGCAGGGACCGGTTGCGGTGCAGGGCTCAGCCCAGGTACCCGTGCGCTACGTCGATTCAGCCGAACTGCTGCTGCGTGGTGACTACAAGCGTGAAGGGTTTGATCTGGTCATTCGTGGCGGCGATGTCCAGCAGGTCATAGAAGACTACTTCGGTCAGTTGCCGACCCCCACCTTAGTGCACGCTGGAGCTGGTCTTTCGCCAGTCATGGTCCGCTCGCTGATGCCCGAGGCGTTCCCAATCGATGTCCAGTTTGCTGGCCCTGCAAGCGGTGGACTTGGGCCAGCGATTGGTCGCGCGACCCTGGTACGCGGTGAAGTTAAGGTGACGCGCATCGACGGCAGTGAAGACACGCTTCAGCGGGGTGACCTCATCTACCGTGGCGACGTAGTCGAAACTGGCCCGAACGCGTTCCTGCTTGTCCGCATGAACGATGGCAATGGCCCGCGCGGCACGGCGTTCAGCCTAGGCAAGAACGGGCGTGCCAGTTTCGATGAGTTTGATTTTGTCGATGACCCTGATCCTGACAATGATATCGGCAGCTTCGAAGCGACGGTATTTGTCGGCGGTTTCCGTTATCGCAGTGGCGCGCTGGGTGATCTGAAGCCTATTTCGGCCGGTTCACACTCTGTGATCCGTACTCCAACAGCTTTCATCGGTATTCGTGGTAGCGAGCTTGAAGGCAACGTAGCGGAAAACGGACAGACTCTAGTAGTGCACCGGAGCGGTGTGCTCGATATCTTCGATATTAATCAGCAAAACGACCCGCTTACACTGGATACTCCCGGCAATACGTCCTTTGTGCTGGCGGATGGCAGTGCGACCAAGTTTATCCAGCCAACCGCGCAGCAGAGTGCGATTGTGGAGGAATCATTGCCGCCTCCTATCAGCGACTCTGGCGATGACGATCCGAACGCTGATGAACCTGATCAGCGGGATGAGTTGGATGCGGCTGCGGACGAGGTCCCCAACGCACGTGCCGAAGAGGATGGAGCGGCTGACGATGAGCAAACGGAAGAAGAAGTAGCCTCGGCAGAAGACGAGGAGGAGGTGGAAGAGGAAGAGGAAGAGGCTGAAGAGGAAGAGGTTGAAGAGGAAGAGGCTGAAGAAGAATCTGTTGACGAGCTGGCTCAGCCGGACGACCTCGATGAGACTGTGCAAGAGAACCCTGACGGATCTGCCCGAGAAGCCGGGCCGGGCGACGGCGAGTCGTTGGAAGAAGAGGTGGCGGCCGCCGAGGAGGAGATCGAAGACCAGTCTGCAGAGGGCGAGCAGGAAGCTGAAGAAACGGTGGTTGACGAAGGCGGCTCCGGGGACGAAACAGATGATGAACCTGAGCAGGGGCGCGGTAATCCTGCAGATGCTCCGTTAGAGCAGCAGGCGGATCAGGCTCCGGCCGATGACACGCCGCCTCCAGGTGCCGAAGAAACACCGAACCAAGCAGGAGAAGAGGGGGCCGAACAGGATGGTCCAAGTGCGGAAACGACTGTCGAACCTGAGCAGGGGCGCAGTAATCCTGCAGATGCTCCTTTAGAGGAACAGGCGGATCAGGCTTTACAGGATGACACTCGTTCACCGCCTCCGACCCCGCCACCTCCCGCTGAAGAGGTCCTGAATCAGACAGATGTACAGGCCCAACAGCAAGAGGAGCAGCGCGAGTCTGCACAGGTGCAGGCCGATGAAAGCCTTCCTGCACAGCTGGCACTTGACCGGCCACCCGCGCCGCCGCAAGAAGAGCTGCCACCACCTGACAATCCTCCTGAGGCACGTGACGACTCCTTTGAAGTCAATGTTGCAGAGAGCACCGTCTTCGATGTGCTCGCCAACGACATTGACCCGGATCAAGATCAGCTTCTGGTAATCGATGAACTCGATACCTCGGGCCTGGAAGGTAGGGTCACTATTCTCGACGGCGTGGCCATCAGCTACACCCCTCCGCAAGGCCTAGAGTCTTTGCCTGGGGGAGCAACCTTCCAGGAAACGTTCGAGTATGCGGTCGTGTCTGGTCAACTGGGTGACAGCGCCGAGGTTAGCGTTACGGTTATAGGTGTGAACGATGCTCCTTCCTCACAGGACGTGCGAGGCGTTGCACTGAATGAGGATTCAGTCATCGAGCTTTCGGCCGAGCTCTTTCCCTTCATTGACGTGGACGAGGGATCGGAGCTAGTCAGTGTTCGCGTCGACGCGGTCGAAGGAGGAAGCCTATACATCGACGGCGAAGTCCTGGCTGAAGCAGGGGGTCTTATTTCGGCTGAGGATCTAGGACTGCTTGCCTTCCTGCCGGAACAAAACCTGAATGGAACGGATGCGGCAGGTTTCCGCTTTAACGTCAGCGACGGCGAATTGGAGAGTGAGCAGCATTCATTTCGCTTCGACATTATTGCTCAGCCCGATGCGCCACTGACGGAACCGGATGCGTACTCGCTAACTGAATCCGGCCGTCTTGAGGTGGCAGCAACCGAAGGTGTGCTGGCGAATGACACAGACGTTGATGGCGACAGTCTGACGGTCACGTCGTTTGAGCTNCGCTCTGAACTGGCGGGTACNNTTCAGATCGAANCTGACGGTGCATTGGTGTTTGCGCCNGCAGGTGATGACTTTGTGGACCTTGGTGNGAACGANACGGCCACGTTGACCGCAAGCTACATAGTGACAAGCGCCAGTGGTGAAAGCGCTACTGAANAAATCACGTTCACAGTAACAGGTGAGAACACAGCTCCTGTAGCGGTCGACGATACTTTCAGTGTCCGAGCTGATGCAGAGGTGATGACGCTAAATGTTTTGGACAATGACGCTGACCCGGAGGCCGACGCGCTTGTGTTGGTTGCGGGCGGGGTCGGTGCGGTCGGTACTGTGACGCAGGAGGGTAATCAGCTCCACTATACGCCCGGGGAAGCGTTTCGCGGTCTCGCGGAGGGCGAACACGGCACCGACGAGTTCCAATACACGTTATCGGATGGGGACCTTACCGCNGGGGGTCGGGTCANGATCACGATTGAAGGTGCTAACGACAATCCGGTGGGAGGGCCAGACACAGCCGCCACCGACGAGGCTTCCGTGGTGACCCTCGATACCTTGCTCGACAACGACAGCGATCCAGATGTGAACGATACACTCAGCATTGTGAGCGTCGATTCCGANGGCACGAGGGGTAGTGTGTCGCTGCTTGGCGACAATGTTATTGATTACGATCCCAACGGAGCATTCGAGCTGGCCGCGGGTGAAACTGCCACCGACGTTTTTCACTACATACTCGGTGACGGAGTTGAGGTNTCTCGAATCCCTGTGACGGTTACTATCATGGGGCTTAACGATCCACCNGAAGCGGTAGATGATGAGGGAATTGGTTTTACCNTAGGTGAAGACGATGGCAGCTTTGTCACCGCCAACGTGCTCGACAACGATAGCGACCCGGACGGCGATACGTTTGTTTTTGTCGGTTCGAATGATGACGGTACGGAAGGTAAGGTTGTTGACAATGGAGATGGCACGTTCGGGTACACGCTCTCAGATGAAGCTAATAGCCTTCGGGACGGCGAGATTCGTCTCGACACNTTTACTTACTTTGTCGAGGACAGTAACGCGCAAACCGCCCAGGCTACGGTTACGGTTGCGGTTTTGGGCGTCAACGACGCGCCGATTGGCATTGATGACGACGGCGAAGGGTTCGAAACCAACTGGGCGCGGGCGTTTACAACTGGCAACGTACTGCTGAATGACATGGATCTGGACGATGGTGACGTCCTTTCCGTAGCTGGGCTTCTGGACACTGTGGCCCTTGTTGATGGCGACATTGACGATACTGGGGGCTCATCGATCGACGATACGCTGCTGGAGGCCGAAGGAGGCTCGCCTTCGGTGACCTCGCTCAGTACGACGGTGACACAGGGGCTGGTGACTGACAATGGCGACGGAACCTTCAACTATGATCCCAACGGCAAGTTCGATAGCCTGGGCGAAGGAGAGACCGCAACGGATCAGTTCAGCTATGTCGTGTCTGATGGGATCGACACCGACACGGCTATTGTCACAATCCTGATTACAGGTGGGAACGAAGCACCGAGCGCGGTGGATGATGCTGGCAGCGCTTTCCGTACAAACGCAGACTTGCTCCTCACCACGCCGAGTCTGTTGCTGAATGATAGCGACCCGGACGGTGATCTGCTTACAGTGACATCCCTGGATTTGGCCGGGACGCAAGGTACAGTCATTCTGCAAGCCGACGGTTCGGTAACCTATCAACCTAATGCTTCAGCGAAGACTCTCGCCCAGAATGTGGTGATTAACGACACCTTTCGCTACACGATCGAAGATGGTGCTGGCTTCCTTGATACGGCTACGGTGGTCATCGAAGTTGTAGGCATCAACGATTCGCCTGTAGCCAAGGACGACGCTGGACCCGGATTTTTTTCTGAGAGGAACGCATCGTTTATTACCGGCAATGTGCTCAGCAATGACGATGACGTAGATGATGGGGCAGTGCTGAGCGTTGTGGCTTTCGATACTAATCTGACAACTGGAACCGTTACTTACAACGGTGATGGAACCTTTACTTATGACCCTGGGGGTCAGTTTGATGATCTAAGTACTGGCGAGTCGCGGCAGGATTCCTTCACTTACACGGTCAGCGACGGCCAGGGTGGTAGTGACGTCGCGACTGTCACTGTCCAGATTCGAGGCGGCCTGCTGGCCGAGACGAGCTTTAAGGACATCACTGCCGATGACAGTTGGCAGACGGCCAGTAACTGGACATTGGGCGAAGTGCCTGCCACTGGTCAGAATGTCCGTATTGAAGAGAGCATAGTCAATTTTGAAGGCCCGTTAGCCGATCAGANTGTACTGACGCTGAATAGCGCCACCCTCAACGTGCTGTCGGGCTCACTAACTACCCAGTTTCTCGAAAGTAATTCGAGTACCGTCGTAATATCGGATGGTGCGTTCTTCACCCTAGGGGGTCAGCTGGACATTGGCAGCTTCGATCCGATAGTGGGGAACGGTCACTTGGGCTTTCTTTCCGATGCCGACGTCACAGTGCGCGCCGCCAATTTGCCGGCGCTCAGTAACGCGGGCCAAGTGCAGTTTCGGCAGGGTCTNAGTTCGATTTTGGGTGATCTAGTCAATACCGGCACGGTTCAGCTTGTTAGCGATGACTCAAGCAACCTGCGAGTTGCGGTTGAAGGCAGNGTCGAGAACCAGGGTCTCATTAGGATCCTTAGTCAGACATCTAACNACACGGTTGGCTCTTTTGAAGTCGCGGACGGAGAGAAAAGTGTTGAAGCCTATAGCCAAGCNTTNGAAGACGCCTCAAGCAATCTTTCTGAACTACAAGATAAACGAAATAGGCTTTTGGCAAGGGCAGAGAGTATTGAAGGAACTGGTCATCCCGGCTACAGCGGGGATTTAGCAGACATTAGCGATCAAATAGCAATAGCAGACGCTGAGCTGATCACCTTAGAGAGTATTTATGCGAGCTTGACCCGGTCNTTAGCTCTTGATGTTGATACAGGGCTGCTCACAAACGACGGTACGATTAAGTCCNTANGTTCAGGTGTAGGCGGTTCACACCAGATCAATGCCGACTTTACTCAGACGACCAATGGTCTAATCGACGTTGAGTATGACCTCGAGATCAGCGGTTTAAAGCTCGACCTTTCCGTTGGAGCGGTGGATGTTGCGGCCCTCCAGACGCTTACTATCGCGGCCAAAAACAATACTGCCGTGACGACTTTCGGGTCCGCGTTGACGTTGACCGGAGACGGGACAATCCTATTCGGTGGTACACAAATCCTTGACATTGCCGGCCCCGTCACCTTGCCTGCGGTAGGGCCGACAGTCGACTTAGGCAGCGGTACGGTCACCGTTACGGGCGATGCGCTCACCGTCGAAGCGGGTGCCACGCTTAGGCTCAATGGCGATGCGATCAACACTGATCTGCATGTGAACGGGCGTTTGGATGTCCTGAATAGAACCAGCTCCTTTACTGGCACAACTTTCACCAATTTGGGTACGGTGGCTATTAAGGGGACAGAATCCGGCAGCGCCACGTTCGATATCAATGTCGGTTTTACGAACGACGGCACTATTAGCCTCGACAACACCGATAGTTCAGTCGAACACAGTCAGACTCTGAATGTGATGGGTGGNGCGATCCTGAATAACGGCACGATCATNACCGAGCGTACGGGCGCGGGCGGCACGCAGACAATCACTGGCGACATCACGCAGTCGGCGACTGGTGTAATCGACATCGACCATCCGCTGTCGCTGCGGCACATGGCGCTTGACTTCTCGCTTGGTGCGCTTGACGTCGCCTCGGGTGTAACACTAACGATCGATGCTCAAGACTCGTCAGCCGTTACTGCTTTTGCAGGCGGCATGTTTTTGGGTGGCGGNACGGTNTATTTCACCGGCTCACAGTTCGTCAACTTTGACGGTGCGCCGAGTTTGTTGACCAATCTGACTTTCGATCTGACGGANATTNACGCGACAGTTGGCGGCGCGGGGACGTTGCAANTAGGCGCNACGGGAGCGTTCTTGATTGGCGGGGGACAGGTAGCTACGCCAACAATCGTGAACGGNGGGNTGCTCCGGATTCAGGATGGAACGACCACNTTCAACTCTTCTTCCATCATCAATAATGCCTACCTGCANATTGACGCNACTGTAAACGGCAATACNACGNTCAACTTTGCCAACGGCTTGGTTAACGACGGTACGNTGACGATCGACAACATCGATAACTCGTCCCCGCGTGACNTTAACGTCAATATCACGGNCGGNGTGCTGGACAACCAAGGNACGCTGAACTTGGAGCATACAGGAGCGGGCGGCAACGTCATGTTGACGGGCATGCTGGACAACAGCGGCACGATCAACATCGATCAAAACATGACCCTAAACGGAATCAGCATCGACTATGNCAACCGGTCATCTGGCACGATTACATTGAAGGAAGGACATACACTGACCATTGCCGGAACGGGTACCACCTTTACCAATNACGGTACNATCACATTGTCAGGTGTNTCAGGAATTNCCTCGACAGANACGGTCCTCGACGTTACNGGCATCGACGCCTTCCAGAANAATGGCTTGTTGACTGGTATCGGGACCATTAATGGCACGGTGCTGGGAAACGCACCGACGGTCGGCTCCTCCCCTGGTGTTGTCACAATCAATGGCGCCTACCATATGTCTTCGGAATCCGAGTTCGAGGTAGAACTTGCAGGAGAAGACGCGGTCACGAAATATGATGTACTGGACGTAAGGGATGCGGCCAGTCTCGACGGCGCTCTGAAAGTTGCACTGCTGAATGGCGTTTCCCTACGAGAGGGGGCGACGTACGTGGTCCTTACTGCTGGTTTCTTGTCCGGCAGATTCAGCCGGGCGGATGGCCTAGATGGTCATGGCAACCTGATTCTTGATCTGGCATACGTTGACGATTCGGTGGTACTCACTGGAGTTCGAGTGACCGCCCTAGGCGGTGCTGGTGACGACTTGATCGAGGCCACCGCAGGTCGCGACATCATTAAGACAGACGCTGGCAACGATGAGGTTCTTGGGCTCGGTCCCCTTGACGTTGCGTATGGTGGCGCTGGCGACGACACTTTCCAGGCCGACTCGGGTTTCGCTCGGGTTGATGGTGGCATGGGGGCTGATACGCTGGTTCTAGGTGCCATGACGGACTCTGCTTCTCTAGCAATTCGGGTCGATCGGGTAGATACGTTGCGGCTTGACGGTGCCGAGCTCCCCCTGACGCCAGAGGTAGTGGCGGGTGTTGTTGATGG